>JABUFB010000026.1 GCA_013314775.1 Armatimonadota bacterium
ACTGGCAGGCTGTGGAGCCGGAAGCCGTCGCCAGCCTGCTGACGGATTTCGACGCGTCCATCGCATATCTCAGACCGCTCAAGGTGAAGCATCCCCGGCGCTATCGCACGACCAACGCGATGGAAGGCGGGGTGATGAGACCCTTGCGCCGCACCCTGGACCGCGCCACGGCGTACCACAGCGACACAGGCGCCAACGTGGGGATGTTCCTGGTGATCGCAAGGCTCAACGCCAAGCAACGCGGCAAGCCATGGGTACACGAGACCGACGATCTTATAACTATGCTACACAATGCCGGACCTTAGATTTTCGTACAGGCCCCCTTCTCATGGAGCGGGCGCAGTCCGATGATCCCAGCGCATGCCACAAGACAGCGCCATCTCTCTTTCGCTGCGCAGAGGTGCTTGATCATGTGGGGAACGCTGGCGCCTGCCGCGTCCGTGGAGCAGGTGCGACGCGAGGGCAGACTGCGCGGTGGCGTTCGGAGCGCTCCCTAATGCGAAGCCGCAGTCTGCTTCGCCACGGCGCCGCGACCTATCGATCTATCTCGGGCCGCTGCCGCTCCGGAACGAGGCAGCCCGCCCTGCAGAGAGCGTCGCAGTCGTAGCCGCACGGCTCAACGTGGATCATCACCCGGCCTTTCGGAAAGAGCTCCCGGATGCCGGCGATGATCGCTTCAGTGAAGGCGTGCGACTGCGTGACCGTCAGATTGCCATCCACGACGACGTGCATCTCGATGAACCTGGTGGCGCCGGCCTTCCGGGTATGCAGATGGGGGTGTCCGCAGACCTGGGGTCTCAGTCCTGCGAGAAGATCCCGGATGAACCCCAGCTCGTCCACGCCAAGACCTGTGTCCAGCAGACCCCTGACGGAATCGGCAGTGAGACGCCAGGCAGCCTTGGTGATCAGAGCCGCGACCGCATTGGCTGCGACAGGATCGACCCACTCCAGATCCGTACCGGGGAGGATGCGCTTCCCGGCCCAGATGACCCCGAGCCCCACCATGACTCCCAGGGAAGTGTACACGTCCGTCCTCAGGTGTCACGCGTCAGCCTGGATGGCGATGGAATCCGTCTCCCTGCCGACGCTGAACAGCCTTGCCGATACCACCATGTTGGTCATAGCCGACAGGAGCATGACAGCCACACCCCAGTCCACCGCATCCATAGGCGCGGGGTGCTGGAGCTTGCGGACCGATTCCCAGACGATCCAGATTGCAGCTGCGAAGATGAGCAGAGCTTCGACGGCTCCGGAGATGTTCTCGTATTTGCCGTGCCCGAAAGGGTGGTCTGCGTCCGCCTGTTTACCCGACACGCGAACGGCCGTCAGAGCGATGACCGCCGCGACCAGGTCCACCGCTGAGTGCACGGCTTCTGAGATGATGGAGACTGCGCCAATGCTGATGCCTACTGCGAGCTTCAGCAGCACGAGAACGGTATTCTAGATGACGGAGAGAAGCGCGACGGAGGTCTTGCTGCCCAGTTCCTGTGCGTCGGTCATCCCGGCACCACGATGGTGACGGATGTCCGCGAAATCGGCGCGCGTTGCTGCGCTGCGCGCTGCGGCGGTGCGCCTCTCGCGGAGGCGAAGATGGCTTAGGCGGCTATCTCCGAACCTGCTGTGCTGCAGGCAGGACTACCGTGAATGTCGCCCCGGCCCCGGGCTTGCTCTCCGCCGTCACGGTCCCGTGATGCGCCTCGACGATTGCCTGGACAATCGAGAGCCCAAGTCCGCTGCCGCGCCCTTTGCCGTCCGTGTCTTTCGCGCGGTAGAAGCGCTCGAAAATGTGTGGGAGATGCTCGGGCGCGATCCCCCGGCCGCTATCGGTGATACGCAGAGCAACCGTGTTCCTGTCCGGTCCGGGGCCGACGCTCGCCCGGATCTCCCCCGTTGGTGGCGTGCTGTTTTGTGCGTTCTGGACCAGGTTCCGGGTCACTCGGGCAAGCTGGTCCATGTCGCCCAGGACAACGTGGCCCGGTGGTGCCTCGCAGATGATCGTCGCGCCGTCCGGAGCACGCCGACGCATCGCTTCGACCTCGCTCTCGACGACCATCGACAGATCCACGGGCTGCAAGTCAACGATGGGGATACGCGCATCAGCACGAGACAACTCCAGTACCGTCTCAACCACGTCTATCATCTGGTTCGCGTACGTGTAGCAGTACTCGAGGGACTGGCGGTACGTGTCCAGATCTCGCGGGTGCCTGAGGGTAACCTCCGCTTCGCCCAGGATGGCGGTGAGCGGAGTGCGCAGTTCGTGAGATGCGTCTGCGAGCGACTGCTGCATGCGGCGGTATGATTCCTGGACCGGCGCCAGGGCGGTGGCAGCGAAGCGCGGGGCCAGAATGGCCGTCAGCAACAGCGCCACCGTGCCCGACGCAAGCAGGATGAGAAGCAGCGAACGGAACTTGGCGTCAGATGCCGCCGCATCCACCGCCACGAGGGCAGCGCTGTAATCGGGTGATAGAGGGGTTACAACGACGGCTCGCATCCTTGGCCTACCGGGAGCGGTCAGGTCGAAGAGCACCCCTTCGGAGTAGAGCGTGGTGTGGTCTTCTCCGCCATTGCCCGAAGTATCGGGCGGTCGCATGCCACTGCCAGCGGGACCACGCGTGGAAGGCCCCGTGTGCTCCGTGACCACACTGAAGGTCTGGGTGGCGGCGCCTGGCCCCGCCGATCGGTATGTGTGTATAGGCATCCCTTGCAGGATCCCATGCTCCACCACGATCTTGCCTGAGCGGTCGTACACCAATACCCCCATGGGCTCGCGCGCGACGAGACCGATCTCCTCAAACTCATGGACCAGTTCCGCAGGATCGTCGACTGACTCCGGAGAACTCGCGATCCACTGCGCCTGGCGCTGCACCTGTTGATCGACCAGTTGCAGATCGCGAAGCCGATAGGGCACGGCAAGCCCCGCAGCCAGAAAGAAAATGATGGCTGAAGTGAGGATGAAGTAGCGCAGACTCAACTCAGCCTGGGCGCGCTGGAAGCTCTTGTTCATCTTTCACTCCGCAACCGGTAGCCAGAGCCGCGGACCGTCTCAATGAGATTGCCCATGCCGTGAGCGTTCAGCTTCTTGCGCAGGTAGTTGATGTATACGGCAACCACGTTCGTCCCCCGGTCGTAGTCGTCGCCCCAGACGTGCTGTTCGAGGCGGGCTCGGCTGAGTACCTCGCCGCCATGCCGGACCATGTACTCAAGGAGGGCAAATTCCAGGTGGGTGAGTGGCATATCGTGCCCATCGCAGGTCGCGTGGCGTTTGGCCGTGTCCACCTCAATCGGGCCGAACCGCAGGACGCTGGGCGCGATGGTCTGGCCGCGGCGCGCCAGGGCGCGAAGGCGAGCAAGGAGTTCTTCAAACTGGAAGGGTTTGGTGAGATAGTCGTCAGCGCCCGCTTCCAGTCCGCGCACCTTGTCTTCGAGCCTGTCACGGGCCGTCAGGATCAGTACCGGCGTATTCACGCCCGTGGCACGGATATGGCGCAGTACCTCGATGCCGGACTGGCCGGGCAGCATGAGATCGAGGATGACGACGTCATAGGGCTCGAAGAGTATCTGGTCTTCCGCGTCGTAGCCATCGGCACGCACTACAACAGCATGGCCCTCTTCGCTCAGGCCCCTGTCGATGAAACGTGACAGCCTCTCGTCATCTTCCACCAGCAGGATCTTCATGGCTACTCCATGATACACCAAACCTTGCCGGCGCGGCCCTGCAAAGAGACCGGCGCAATACTACGCGCGGGAAGCTCTGAGCTCTGCAGACCGGCAACGACTGACCCGATCGGCCCCACGTCCATGCCCCGTGCAAGGGCTCCGGCCACCAGTGCGGGCAAAGCCCCGGGCATTGCCAGGCCCTCGATCTCGGCGTGGACTGTGACCACATTGGCCCCGACCTGCAGCAGCTGAAGCCAATGGGCCGCCGCATCCTCCGCGGACCGCACCTGGCGTCCCCACACCTCGTCCAGCGTTGGCAACGAAGTAGGCACCTGGGGGGTCGCGAATGTTGTGTCGCCTATGCGCGGCCGGAACGGGCCCCCGAAGCCTCTCACATCGCTTGCGAAAACCAGACCTGCGGCGTCATGCCAGGCCAAGCTTTGCGGGGAGCACTGCCAGCCTGGAGCAGCAAAGCAGGCGGGCCGAGTACCGGCCGCCAGCGCAACCGCTTCGAATGCGCGCTCCAGATGATCCCGGACCTGGTCGCAGGACATTCTGCTCAGGTTGTCATGCCACTCGATGTGGTCCCACCCATGCACACCCACCTCGTGGCCGGCTCGAGCCACTTCCCTGACGATTCCTGGATCGGCCTGCAGTATCAGGGGAGCCGGAAGCAGCGTCCCCTGCAGGAGCGTGCGCAGCCCGTAGGTGCTGGGAGCCCTGTTGCGCAGCATCTTGGCGACGAAGCCGCGCTGGGTGAACACACGGCGGATGGCCACACCCGAACGGTCGGGCCCGGCAGAGAAGAAGAACGTCGCGCGCACCCCTGCTTCCTCGAGTTGCTCGAGGAGCCGAGGCACGCCCTTCTGGTGGCCGACAAGGGTGTCCACATCCACTTTGATGCCCAGATAGCCGCCAGGACACCGATTCATCATCAGCGGCTCTCCACCATACTCATCGCCCTGGGCCGGAGATCCTCCTCGGCGTGCTGCGCGCGGAACCACTCATACGTTGCCTCGAGACCATCTTTCAGCGACGTGGAGGGCTCGACGCCCAGGATGTTGCGCATGCGCGTGATATCCGGAACACGGCGAGGGATGTCCTCGTAGCTCTTCCCATAGACTTCCTCCTGCGGAACGTAGACGATCTCCGTGCCCCCGCCCGAGATACAGACCATGATCTCGGCAAGCTCGCGGATGGTCGTCTCACGGTCCGTCCCGATATTGAAGGTGCCGCCGACGGCCTCTGGGTTCAGGCCCGCGGCCACGGTGGCCCGGATGGCATCGTCCACGTACGTGAAACAGCGCGTCTGCATACCGTCCCCGACCACCGTGACAGGCCTTCCAGAGAGAATCTGACCCAGGAAGATAGTGATGACCCGGCCGTGGTCCAGGGCGTCCAGCCGCGGCCCGTAAAGATTGAAGTAGCGCACGATCACGTACTCCAGCCCCATCTTCCCGAATGCGTGGCAGAAGTGCTCGCCTACTGCTTTCGACGTCGAGTAGCACCAGCGGTCGATGGCCGTAGAGCCCAGAACGCGGTCATCATTCTCAGACCAGGGTATCTTTGGGTTTCGCCCGTAAACCTCGGACGTCGAACTGAACACGACCTTCTTCCCGTGCCGGTACGCGGCCTGCAGTACCTCCTGCGTCCCGTTCACGTTGACGTTGAGCACGCTGTACGGGTCGGCCACGTAGTGTTCGACGCCCACGACTGCGCCCAGATGGTAGACCAGATCGCTGTTGGCGACCAGCGCGTCAACCATTCGCTCGTTGAGGACGCTGTCGTGGACATACCGGAACCCTGGCTTGTCGAGGAGGTGCTGCACCTTCTTCACCGCCCCCGTGTCCAGACAGGTCACGCTGTCGCCGCGCTCAATGAAAGCGGTGCACAGGTGTGACCCAACGAACCCTGCACCGCCTGTGATCAGTACGTTCATGTCTCGATCCCTCTCATTGCCGATGAGCCGATTGCCCATGGATTGAACATCCGCTTGCGCCTGAACAGGCGCCTACTTTGCTGCGAGCTGCCCAGCCCCTCGGAACAGATCGTCACCAGGCTCGAGTCCGTACGCCGCAACGAACTGCCTCCCGTCCATGACGGGCCCGTCGCCCACCTGCACAGAGAGAAGCTCCAGCCAGCCCTCGCCTGTGGCGATGCGCGGACCGTCTTCGCCCACAGCCAGGACCATCCCCGGGATCGGTGGTACGCCGCAGGGCATTCCGCTTCCCGGTCGACACCACCACACCGTAAGCTTCGTGCCCCCCATCTCAGCGAATGCTCCCGGATAGGGATGGGTCACCGCCCGCACAAGATTGTAGATGTCGGTGGCCCGGTCTCCCCACTGGAAGCGGCCGTCCTGGGGTCTGCGCCCGCCGAAGTACGTGGCCCGGCTGTGATCCTGCGGGATGCGCGGCGCTGTTCCGGCGGCCAGAGCTGGGAGCACCTCGGCAAACATCTCTCGCGCCGCCCGTGTCATCTTCGCGTAGAGCGTGAGCGCGGTGTCATCGAAACTGATAGCCACTTTGCGCTGCGCAACGATGTCCCCAGCGTCGGGCTTCTCCACCATGTGGTGCAGCGTGACGCCGGTCTCGGATTCCCCGTGCAGCAGCACCCAGTTCACGGGGCAGCGGCCCCGGTAGAAAGGCAGGTATGAGCCGTGCAGGTTCAGTGCGCCCATTGGCGCCAGCTCGAGTAAGGCGCGTTTCAGCATGTGCCTGTAGTAGAAGCTGAAGATGATGTCGGGAGCCAGATCGTGGAGCGCATCCACCACGTCGGGTACATTCGGGTCTGCCGGCGTCATCACTGGGAGACCGCAGTCGCGAGCCAGAGCGGGGACGGACCGGAACCAGACGTTCTCGCACGGATCATCCTCATGGGTAACAACCGCAGCAACTTCATGTCCCTGGGCGACTAGCTCTTCCAGGCATTCATAGCCAACGTCGTGGTATCCGAACACTAGGGCTCTCACTGCTGTTCGCCTCCTGTAGAACTGACAGAGCGGACGAGGTAGCGCGGCCTGTGCCTGATTTCCTCATGCATGCGAGCCAGGTACTCACCCAGCAGCCCCAGGGCCATTATCTGAACGCCAACAAAGAAGTAGAGGATGGCGAAAAGCGTGAACAAACCCTCGACCTCAGGGCCCACAAACAGGCGCCGCAACATCAGGAAGAGTGAGAAGAGCAGCCCGATTGCCGCGATCACAAAACCCGTGCCGCTCAACATACGCAAGGGGATGGACGTGAACCCCATCATCAGGTCCAGATTGAGCTTCACCAGTCGCCATACGTTGTACTTGGACTTGCCCTTGCCTCTCGGCGCGTGGTCCACCTCGATCTCGGTGGCGCGTCGGGCGAAAGTCATCGCGAGCGCCGGAATGAACGTGCGCCCCTCCGGGCATTCCAGCATTGCGGCCACTATCTCCCGGCTGTAGGCTCGCAGCATGCAGCCGTAGTCATGCATCCGGTGGCCGGTGGCGCGTCCGACCATGGCATTGACGATGCGCGAAGCCACCCGCCGCATGAGCGGGTCGTCACGGTGCTTGCGTACCGTGCCAACCACGTCATACCCTTCGGCCATCCTCGCCACCAGCCGCGGCACCTCTTCCGGTGGATTCTGCAGGTCCGCATCCAGGGTGACGATGATCTCACCCCGACACTGGCTGAAGCCCGCCATGACGGCGGCATGCTGTCCGTAGTTGCGGGATAGCTCTACGACCACAACATCCACAGTGGGTGATCGGAACGCCGTCAGCAGTTGCAGGCTCCGGTCGCTGCTGCCATCGTCTACGAAGATGATCTCAGCCGGCTTGCCGATGGATCTGACCGAGCCGACCAGGCGGCGCAGGAGCTCGGGGATGTTCTCTTCCTCGTTGTATACGGGCACAACGACAGATAAGTAGATCGGGTCCTGTGCCTGCCCCATCACATATCCCCCGCAATTGCACGCACGGCATTCACCACGTCGCACAGGTCCTCGTCCGTCATGAGGGGGAACAGGGGCAGAGACAGGATGCGATCCGATGCCCACTCCGCGTTGGGCAGGCTCCCCGGTCCGTAGCCCAGGGTCTCGGCGAAGTACGGGTGCATATGGATGGCCGTGAAATGCAGACCCGTGCCGATGTTGTGAGCCTTCAGGGCCTCCATGAAACCGTCTCGGTCCATGCCGAGCAGTTCTGGACGTACTCTGGGCGTGTACAGGTGCCAGGAGTGCACATCGCCGTCGGGCGCATAGGCCGGAAGCACGAGGGCATGCAGACCCGACAGGCCCTCACGGTACATCTCGACAAGGTCGGTGCGCCGCTGTATGAAGTCATTCAGCCGGGGCAACTGGTGTAGGCCGATGGCAGCCTGCAGGTCCAGCATGTTGTACTTGAACCCCATGGCCATCACTGCATACTGCGCGTTGCCCCGCGCCTCGTAGCGCTTCCAAGAGTCCTTGCTCAGCCCGTGGAAGCGCACGATGCTCGCGCGCTCGGCCAATGCGTCATCGTTGGTACACAGCGCGCCGCCCTCGCCGGTCGTGATGGTCTTGATCGGGTGGAAGCTGAAGCAGGTGGCATCGGAAAGCGCACCGATGGGCCTGCCCTGATACCGCGAGCCAATTGCATGGGCGGCATCCTCTATCACCGCGAGGCCGTGCTCGCGCGCGATGGCATGGATCGCCTGCATGTCGCACGGCAACCCGGCGAAATGCACAGGAATAATCGCACGGGTCGAGGCCGTGATGGCGGCTTCGATCTGTTCCGGGATGATGTTGAGCGTGCGGCAGTCGATATCCACCAGGACGGGCCTGGCGCCAACAGCAAGGATCATGTTGACCGTGGCGGCGAAGGTCATTGGCGTCGTGATGACCTCATCACCCGGACCGATGCCCAGCGACAGGAGCGCCACGTGCAGGGCGGCAGTCCCCGAGTTCATGGCCACCGCATGTGCAGCTTCGGTTTGCTCGGCCAGCATCTCCTCAAAGCGCTGCACTTTGGGCCCTGTGGTGAGCCAACCTGAACGCATGCTCGCCACTACTTCCGCGATCTCCTCATCGCCGATTGTCGGTCGGCAAAACGGCAGGAATTCCTGTCTCATTGCGTTCCTTGCTTTCCTGGAGGAGGACCCAGCAGCTTGCGGGCCTCCTGGTTGATGAGAAGTCCCCGATCACGCCCCAGCGCCCATATATCGAGGTCATGCGCATCTGCGACGCGTCTGGCGTCCCGGTCTGAAACCACCAGGGCCAGCGGTCCGCGGGAACTGAGACGGTCGATTTCGTCCTCGCCCTCGAGGAACCACTGATCGGCATCGGGCTCATTTAGGCCCAGCCGGATCTCGCCCACGCTATCGATCACGATCACGCGGGATCGCGTGTAGAAGTTGAGCGACTGGTTGTAGCATCTGTACTGCGCGACAACCCAGCCTTCGTTCTTGTCCACGGGCCTGAGTTGAGCAGGCAATAGCGCGTAGACGTCTCGCTTCGCGGACGCCGTGGCGAACACCGGGATCAGGCCGGCAAGGGCAAGCCACGCGGCAGCGACCAGTAGCCCCATCCGACGCTCTACTCCCGCAATCGCGGGAGCAGCCAGGAAGCAGATGCCCGCCGCCGCCCATGCCAGGCACAGCAGGACAGCAGGGGCACGGATGGCATCCGGCGCGATCTCATTCTGATGTCCCGAGTACCAGTAAAGCGCTGGCGTGAGCAGCACCAGCGTCGCCCCAGTCCCCCGGATCACCCACTGTGTACCTCGACCGACGGCAGGACGGTCCAATAGCCGATGCGTCAACGCCGTCGTAACGACCGCAAGGGGCCACCAGCAGGGCAGGATATAGGGCGCGAGCTTGCAGGACGACAGTGAGAAGAAGACCACAACCACGGCGCACCAGCATATCAGGAAGGCCACTGCACGACGGCGATCATCACTCAGCCCACGCCACCGGGTGTACGCTCCTTTGAGCGAGATCGGCCACAGCCCCGACCACCACAGCCAGCCCAGCACGAGCAGTGCAGGAAAGTAGTAGACCGGCTTGCGGTGCTCGCTGAAGTGGTCTCCTGTAAAGCGTTGGAAATGCTGCACCACGAAGAAATAATGGTTGAACTGGGGATTGCGTGCCGCCACCACGAGGAACCACGGGGCAGCCACGATCGCCGCCATGCCGAGCACGGAAAGCAGGGGCACCAGACCTTGGCCCAGGCGCCTGGTCCACAGCAGATACGTCCCAAGGATACCCGCAAACAGAACCAGCGCCACAGGACCCTTGGCGAGGATGGCCAGACCGAGCAGTAGCCCGGCGAGAACGCGGGAAGGCCAGACTCGGGCTCTGCCGTTCTCGCCCGACCAGTACGCCGTGAGGGCACCGGCGAAAAGCACCGACAAGAAGATGTCGGTGGCCGGAATGCGTGCCATCGCAAAGAACATGGGGGATGTCACAAGGACCGCGGCAGCCCACCGGGCCGCCGCGGGCCCCAGAGTGACTGCCCCAAGCCAACATGCCACCAGCATGCCCAGGAAGCCAAACGCAGCGGGGGCAAGCCGTGCTGCGAGTTCCGTCTGCCCGAACAGCCGCATGCTCGCGCCCACGATCCAGTAGGTCAGCGGAGGCTTCTCGAAGTACGGCACGTAGTTCAGCCGGGGAGTGACCCAGTCGCCGCTCTCGATCATCTCCCGCGGCACCTCGGCGTAACGCCCCTCGTCGGGGTCCAGCAGAGGGTACGTCCCCAGACCCGCGAACAGCAGCCACAGGCAGGCTGCCGTCGCAACGAACCAGACGGGAACGTGCCTGGCTTGTGCCTCAACCG
Source organism: Armatimonadota bacterium (assembly GCA_013314775.1). Taxonomy (NCBI): domain Bacteria; kingdom Bacillati; phylum Armatimonadota; species Armatimonadota bacterium. The sequence continues at coordinate 10,441 of JABUFB010000026.1, forward strand.
AGCAGGTCTGTGGGCGGGCCACCGTCATGATGCCGGACTCTCGCACCAGAAGAAGTAGATACTGGCGCGATGGTACCCGGCAGTCATTAAAGCAGCTTAGTTGGGCGATTAGAAGATGCTAACGTGTCTGCTCAATGCAGAGCTCGGCGCAAGACGTAGGCGCGGCGTGAAGGAGTCCATCTGCCCGTAGTCTGGCCCCCAAAAAGGCGACACGCGAGCCTCACTCGGAAAGCCCCAGAACCCCGCATACGCTCCCCGGTTCGCCTCAGCCAAGTCCTCCCGCTTCCTCGCTCGGCGACACTTGAGCGCCCTCGTCGCTCCAAGCAGCCTGCACTGCCGCCTTTTGAGAGCGCGAAGCGAGCCTTGGGCGGCCGCTTCGTGCGCAGCCCTAATCCCCGCTCATCTCAGCGCTTTGCGTGTCCATACATGCATCAGGCCTGTCTCGGACTACTCCCACGGGCTTCGCCTACCCCACCAGCCCCAAGTCCTTCGCCTTCCTCACCGATCCCTCATTGCCTGCACATCCGAGGCGGTCGCGGGAGTTCTTCAGCTGCACGTACGCGGTGTTGATCGAGATGCCAAGCGCTTCGGTGGCCCGGGCAACGCTGGCGCCCTTGTCCAGGTGGCTGAGCAGGGCGCGCTGGGCGTCGGTCAGGAGTGGGCCCTCTTTGGGCGGCTTGTGCTTGCGGCTGCGGCCGGGCAAGGGCAGCCAGTGCAGGTTGCCCTCGGTGTACTCGCGCGTAGTCTCCCAGGCTTCATCGAGGGTCGCCGCGCCCAGCTTCTTGCGTGCGTTGGCGAGTTGGTACCTGACTCGCTGTGCTCCGATGCCGAGATCGCGCGCGATGGTCTCCGGTGTCTTGCCTTGCGAATGGTGGTACATGAAGGCCTGCTCCCTACGCGTCAGGCTCTCCGGTCCGGTAGACGGTCGACCTGGCCTGGCTGTCGCCGCTCGATCCGTCTGGTCACGGCCGCGAAGCCGCAGCAGGACGCCAGGCTGTGGGCGCGCCTGAAGGAACGCTTCCCCGGCCGCTTCGAGCACATGTCCCGGCGCCGATACGCCATACGCCTGCGCGAGCAGCGCGTCCTGGAATGGTGCCGGGAGGGCAAGAACGGGTGGGAGATCGCACGGATCCTCGTGTCGGAGGGGCTGTATCCTTTGGGCGCGGAGCATGAGGAGGAGCGCACCGGCGCTTTGGCCGGTTCCCAGAGGGAACTCGAGGAGTATGCTCGCCGCGTCGTCGGCCGCATCAAACGGCGCCTGCGAGATGAAGGCCTCATCGAAGCTGGCAAGGCCGGAAGGCCGAGGAAGGAGCGCTGAATATTGGAGCCGGTGGGACTGCCCGTCAGGCAGGCCGGTGGTTGGGGTCTATCCGACACAGACAGCCGCCAGAGCCTGAACCGTTACCGGGGGAGGTACGGGCCGAGAACTCCAGCGGCAAAGGGAAGCCGTTCAGCTTGCTGCGACCTTCGCACGTCTCTGTGGCCGGCGCGCCTTAGCGAGAGACAGGGCGCTCACGATCGATAGCCTCAGATCACTGATGTGGAAGGGCTTGCGCAGCACCAGGGCCGAAATGCCCTGCATCTCTTTCCACGTGTCCGGCTCGGGCAGACCGGTCGTGAAGACGACAGGCACCGAGGACCACCCGGGATCTGCGCGCATAGCCCAGTACACGCTTCTGCCCTTGCCATCGCCTAGCACAATGTCCATCACAACGAGATCAGGCGGAGGACCGGCGAGGAGCGCCAGCGCGGCCTTGCAGTTGCCAGCGACAGACGCGGTATACCCCCACAGGTGCATGCAATCGACGAGGATCGACGACTGCATCGGCTCGTCTTCCACGATCAGGACCCTCGCCCCCAAATCGCCACCTCCGAACTGCCCCCGGAGGATCGCTGGACCCCAGCGTCCAGCATGGTCAGTTTATTCGGAATGGGCACCGCATTGTCTCAAGCTTCACTAATGGGAGATGATAGATTCCACATAGTCATACGGGGGGACGTCGAGAGCTGGCGGGCGGCGCGCCAACATGCCTCCCCGCCGAGGCGGACTCCCTCCTCTCTCCGCCGAACCTGCCCCTACCAGATCCCGCCGGAGGGGGCCGATCAATATCTCCCAGATCCAACTTCGCTTCGCGCCTTCTCGCAATGAAGGGCTCTTCACCGACCACTACCTGCAGGATGTGCTCCCGCAGGTGGCCGCGCTCTGGCAGGTTCAGGACCTGGACGACTTCCGCCACAAACCATCCGCCCTCTAGCAGCAGCAGAAGCATCTCGTCGCGCAGTACAGCGAGTCCCAACTCGAAGACCACTTCATCAAGCCCGTCCTCGCCCTCCTCGGCCACGTGGTCGAGCCCCAGCCGCTTGCCGGGCAGCACAAGCCCGACTATGCCTTCTTCGCCACTGCTGGAGGGAGACGACCCGCAGGCGCTGGCGTACCTGTGGCTCTTCTTCCGCCGGGATGCCTTCCTGCCGGGGCCGAACGGGCCGTCGTTCCTCGAATACGTGCGCTCGCAGTCCGAGCTTGCCGCCAACCGCCTGCGCGAGGACGTCAAGGAGGGCGTCTACCGGGCGCTGCTCGAAGCCTGTCGCGGCTTCGCGGGTCACGCGCCGAACCAGAGCAGCCCCGCCCAGTTGCAGGCAATCTATGACAACGCCCTGGTGCTCCTGTACCGCCTGCTGTTCATCCTTTATGCTGAGGCCGCGGACCTCCTGCCCCTGCGCGACAGCCGCCAGTATGCCGAGCGCTACTCCCTGCAGGCCATCAAGCAGGAACTCACCCAGGGACCCGAGAGCTTCTCGCTCAGCCGCGTGACACTCTGGCCGCGGCTGAAGGAGCTGTTCGTCAGCATCGACAAGGGCGACCCCGAACTGGGCATCCCCGCCTACAATGGCGGGCTGTTCGACCCTGACACGCACCCGTTCCTCGAACAGAACGAGCTCCCGGACCGCTACGTCGCGCGGCTCGTGAACCTCATGGCTTGCACGTCCGAGGGCTTCGTGGATTACCGCGACCTGGGCGTCCGTCATCTGGGCAGCATCTATGAGGGCCTGCTGGAATACCAGCTTGCGCAGGCCACCGAGCCCATGGTGGTCATCCGGCGCGATGGCCGCGACAAGTGGGTGCCCCTGGCCGAAGCCGGGCAGGTTGGTCCCGAACAGGAGCGCTGCGAAGCCGGGCAGCTTTACCTGGTCACCGACAAGGGCGAACGCAAGGCCACCGGGAGCTACTACACCCCGCAGTTCATCGTGGAATACATCGTCGAGAACACCCTCGGGCCGCTCGTGGACAAGTGCCAGTCGCCCGAAGACATCCTGGATATCAAGGTCCTGGACCCGGCCATGGGCAGCGGGCACTTCCTGGTGGAGGTCACCGACTTCCTGGCCCACAAGCTGTTCGAGCAGGGCGCAGCCGCATCCCCCGCCGGCGCGGATGCGCCGGACGAGGAAGCCGACCTTCCCGCGCTCAAGCGCCAGGTGGTGGAGCGTTGCATCTACGGCGTGGACCTCAACCCCCTCGCGGTGGAACTGGCCAAGCTCTCCCTGTGGCTGGATACCGTGGCGAAGGGCCGTCCCCTGTCCTTCCTGGACCACCACCTGCGCTGCGGCAACTCCCTCATCGGCGCGCGCATGGACCGTCTCGCCCTGCCGGGCAAGGTCGCGCTGACAAAGGGCGCGGGCGGCAGAAGCAACCGTGCCGCGACACAGAGCTCCGCACAGATGGCTCTGTTCGACTATGCCGAGTTCATGGCCCACACCACCGGTCTGCGCCTGGGTTTCGACGCAATGGCACGCGAGCGTTCCGAGACCCGCGAGGACGTGCACCGCAAGGGCCTCCTCCTCGCCGAAGCTGAACAGGTCCATCGCCTGCCCTATCGCCGCATCGCCGACCTGTGGTGCAGCGCCCATTTCGGCAATGACTACACCGCCGCCGTCTATCACGAGGCCGTCCAGCATCTGCAGGGCGACGGCGGCAGTCTCTCCGAAGCCGCCTCGACGGCGCTGGAGCGCAGCGCGGAACTGGCTGCCCGGTACCGCTTCTTCCACTGGGAACTGGAGTTCCCCGACGTGTTCTTCGACGAGCACGGGCGGCCCGTCGCGGAGGGCGGCTTCTCGGCGGTGGTGGGCAATCCGCCGTGGGAGCGCATCAAGCTCCAGGAGAACGAGTTCTTCGCCCTGCGAGCGCCCACCATCGCACTTGCCCCGACTGCGGCCAGGCGGAAGGCCCTGGTGGCGAAGCTCCCCGAGACCGACCCGGACCTGTGGGCCGAGTACCAGCAGGCCAAGGCCCAGGCCGACCTGGAACTGGCCTGGACCCGGAACTCCGGCCAGTTCCCCTTCATGGGCCGCGGGGACACCAACCTGTATGCCGTGATGACCGAACGCGGGCGCTCCATGCTTGTTCCTGGCGGTCGGCTGGGGTTCGTCGTGCCCAGCGGCATCGCCACCGACAGCACCACCTCCGCCTTCTTCGCCGACCTCGTGGAGCACAGGGCGCTGCAGACGCTGCTCGACTTCGAGAATCGCGAGACCGTGTTCGCCGATGTGCACCGCAGCTTCAAGTTCACCCTCATCATCCTCTCGGGTGGCGAGCCCCAGGAGGAGATAGCCTGCGGCTTCTTCCTGCACACGGAGGAGGACCTCAAGAACCCCGAGCGCGTCTTCACCATCCAGCCGGAAGACTGCGCGCTGATGAACCCGAACACTCGGACCTGCCCCATCTTCCGCGGTCGCCGCGACCTGGAACTGACTCGGGCCATCTACCAGCGCATGCCGGTACTGGTTCGCGCGACGGCGGACGGCGAAGAGAACCCTTGGGGCGTGCGCTACCTGCGGATGTTCGACATGACCAACGACTCCGGCCTGTTCCGGACGCTTGAGGAACTCAAGGACGAAGGCTACTACCCGGTCGGGAACAACGTCTGGAAACGGGGAGCCGAGACGTGCCTGCCGCTGTATGAGGGCAAGATGGTGCAGATGTACGACCACCGGGCTGCGAGTGTGAAGGTGAACCCCGAGAACCTGCACCGTCCCGCCTCGCCGGAAGCGACCACGGATGAGCAACACGCAGACACGAGCTTCTCGGTCACCCCGCAGTTCTGGGTACCGGCGGATGAGGTGGTAGACAGAACGGACTCCGCACTGCCCTGGTTTCTCGCCTTCAAGGATGTGACCTCACCCACCAACGAACGCACGATGATAGCGAGTGCGATTCCGTGGGCAGGAGCGGGCAACAATCTGCCGTTGCTGCTGACTGACCGCCAACCGGGACCGCGCATGGCGATGTTTTTGGCCAACCTGTGCGCCCTCGCCTTTGACTACGTGGCTCGGCAGAAAGTCGGAGGCCAGCATCTCAACTACTTCATAGTCCAGCAACTCCCCGTCCTTCCCCCCGAGCGCTATGAGGAGGACTTCCACGGCCTGCGGCTGGCGGACTTCATCGCCCCCCGCGTCCTGGAGCTGACCTACACCGCCCACGACATCGCCGGGTTCGCGCAGGATATGGGGTATGTGGACGAGGAAGGGAAGGTCCGGCCGCCCTTCGTGTGGGACGAGGAGCGCCGCCTGCACCTGCGCTGCCAGCTTGACGCCTTGTACTTCCACCTGTACGGCCTGACCCGTGAGGAAGCCGAGTACGTGCTGGAGACATTCCCCATCGTGAAGCGCCACGACCACGAACGCTTCGGCCGATACCGCACGAAGGACCTGATACTGCACTACTACAACGCCTACGCCGCGGGAGACATCGAGGCGTGGGTGAAGGGGTAACAGCCAGCCCTGATGGGCGGCCAGCCTCGTGTACCCGACGGGCCACACCAGAGGTCGGATGAGGCGCCCTGGAAGGCCTCCCCGGCCGCAGACGCAGCTCCTGCCCCGACGGTCTTCCGCGCATCCACTGGTCAGAAAAGGGAATCTGTCATCTCCTCGCAACGTCATTCCTGATGAGAGCACCCATGACTCCGTGGAAGGGGAGATGACATGGTTACCGGAACTGATACGAAGGAAGAGGGTCTGCCGCCGATGTCTCGGCGTGGCTTCATCGGGTCGGTGTGTGTGGCAAGTCTGGCGGCGGGATTGCTCCTGGCATGGGACGGGCTCGTCGGGTCGGCGCCCACGGGCAGGGAAACTGGCCTCCAACTGGCTGCATCCCCCGCGGAGAACGTGCCGACGGCGGATCCCGCAACTGTGGATGCAACCGCCGGCGCCGGGGGGCAGTCTGCAGGCAGGGGAACGCCCAAAGTCCTTGTGCACAAGTGCACGGGTTGCGGCAAGTGCGTCCGCATCGCGCCGGGAACTTTCGCGCTCAATCGCAGCACGCACAAAGCGTACGTCAGGAACCCCGCGGGCGATCCGCCGCCGATCATCGTGAAGGCGGCGAAGGCCTGTCCCACGGGCGCGATCAGGCTTGAGTGAAGCGTGGCAGCGGCCCGGGACCCTTCGCGAGCGCGGGGGCCCCGGGCCACAGCGGAGTTCAGATCAGGTATGGTGACCGACCGCCGATGAACGCCAATGAGCAGGAACTGGTGCATCGCGCGAAGCAAGGGGATGAGAACGCCTTCGGGTCCCTCTTCCGCCAGTACCAGGATACCATGTACCGGCTGGCTCTCCATTTCACCGGTTCGGCGGACGCGGCCGCGGATGTCACGCAGGAGACGTTCGTCAAAGCGTGGGAGAAACTGCCCGGCCTGCGCAACGAACGGGCATTCGGCGGCTGGTTGAGGTCAATCCTGCTCAATGTCGCCCGGGACGCCCTGAGGTCGGCGCCACCCGAGACGCGGATCGAGGACGACCCGCGCGGAGCGGAAGGAGTCGCCGACGACGGAGCCCGGACCGCGGAGGATGTGTCGCAGAGAGACTTCGACGCCGCGGTGCGGCGCGCGGTCATGAGCCTCCCCGAGCACCAGCGGACTGTCGTGTTGATGCACCATCTGGAGGGCATGTCCGTCGAGGAGATCATGGACGCGCTGAATCTGAAGAAGGGCACCGTGATTTCGCGCCTTGCCAGGGGTCGCGACTTGCTGAAGAGGAAACTGGAGCGAAACATGTGAGGTCAATGGCGATGAACTGCTCACAGGTGCGAAAGAAACTCAATGAGTATGACCTGGGAGTGCTGCCCGAGACGCTCTCAACCGCGATCGACGCCCACCTGCGGGACTGTCAGGCATGCCGCCGGGAACTGGCGCGATTCCGGTCGGTGAGCGCTGCCCTGGGTACGCTCCCCTCGGACAAGCCGCCCGACCTGTGGCCGGCGGTGCGCGGCCAACTGCGCCCACGCGGCCGCGGCCTCTCCGGGTGGCAGTCGGTGTGGCAGCCCGCGCTGGCCATGGCCGCTGCCGCCCTCATTGCCGTGATCGCACTGCACGGGATGGTACTGCCACCGGTGACCCCGGCGGATACCAACTTCGACATTGCTGGCACGCAGGTCAGTGATGAGCAGCTTGTGGCGTTGAGCTGGCAGCAGCCCATGTCCGACCAGGCTGCGCTGGGCATGAGCCTCGCGATGCTGGAAACCGGAGGCGACGACGGGTGAGGGCAGGCCGTTCCCAGGTCAAGACGATCACACTCTTCTTCCTCGGCGCCCTGGTGGTAGCGGTCGCCGCGATGGTCGGGTACGGGCAACTCGCGCGCCACCGGGCCATTGAGCTTGTGGTGGCGGCGCAGGAAGCCAGGCGCGAACTGCCGAGCAAGGGCACCGTGGTGACTCGCGCCTACACCCCCGCCGGGTTCGTACAGTCGCGGGCGGAGATCCATCGTGGGTCCGGCCGCGCGGTCATTCGCTATCTTGACGGGCCGTTGGGGGGGACCGAACTGGTCCAGATGAACGGTAGCGTCTGGTTCCGGGGCGGCGGGCGCCGGGGCATGCGAGCCATGCAGGTCGGTGAAGACCCGCCCTCTGTGGACCGGGATCTGCTCCGCCAGCACTACGTAGTGCGGATACTCGGGGCGACCCGTGTGGCTGAGCGGCCGGCGCTGCATGTTGCCGTACGTCGCGGGCGCGGTGGCGGGCTGGATCTCTGGGTCGACCAGCAGACCCACTTCCCCCTGCGCACCGTGGCCATCGCCACTGACGGTCGAGCAATCTCAGACACGCGGTATGAAACGATCCGCTTCGACGTGGAACCCCCAGTCCCGCAGGCCCCGCCACCCTCGGAGCAAGGGCCATCCGTGACGATCGAGGCCACCGATCAGCGGGCGTTGCAGAAGGCCGTGGGCTTCGAACTCATGGCCCCGCGCTATATCCCTCCGGGTTTCAAGGAGCAGGGCAGCTACCTGCACCGCCTGCGCCAGGGGACCCGGTTGGCTGCCGAATTGCGCTACACCGACGGCCTGAGCCCGCTCTCGATCATACAGATGCAGGCCGGAAGGCCCGGACGGGCGAACGGGCAGGGCCGCGGTCTGAACGGACAACGGGACGGGCGAGGGGCGGGCGAGCACGGCGGCCGAGGACGCGGCCAGGGCGACGCATCCCACCCCCCCGGGACGCCGAGACGGTTCGAACGGGCAGTGGGCCCTCTGGGCAATGTGGTGACAGCCCAGAAGGGCGGCATCAACATTGTCGTCACCGGCGCGCTGCCTAGGGAAGAGCTGGAGAAGATCGCGGAGGGCATGGAGTAGAGCCGTGGCCTGGCGGGGGCGCTGAGGCTGAAGACGACCGATCTGCGGATCTCGCGGGCCTGGAAAAAGAAAATGGAATCCACCTCCTCTCAGTACCGTCATATAGCCAGACGCAACAAAACAATGGAGGTGGCAGAAATGACCAACCGCATCTTTACCTACGCTGTGATCGTCGGGATCTTCGCACTGACGCTGAGCATCGTGGCCGCATCCGCCGAAGTGCGCGACAATGAAGACGCGCAGAAGCCCGCAGTGACGGCCGGACAGAGAGTTCAGGCGGGGCCAGGGCTCCACGGCCGCATGGCTGAACAGGAACAGCATGGCTTCCGCTGGCAGGCGAGAGATGGCCAGCGCCTTGGCCAGGCGTACCGACACGGTCAGGGACAGGGCCAGGGCCAGGCGTACCGACACCGTCAGGGACAGGGGGCACGGGTCGGCAACCGGCACCAGGCAGGCAGCGGTCAGGGCGGCAGGTGGAACGCTCCTGCGCAGGGCCGCGGGATGAAGACCGGCCCGCGGGATGGCACGGGACGCGGTGACAAGTCCAACTGCGACGGAAGCTGTCCGAACTGCACCGAGAAGTAGCCACAAATCAGTCCGAACACCAAGACGGGGCGGCCGCATCCAGCGGCCGCCCCGTCTTGCATGTGCATGAGGGCGCGATTGCGTAGGTCACTGACATCGCGCCGGCTCTCCCCCGTCGGACCGCTTGCTGCAGGAACTGCGACGCCTCGTGGTCTGGACGCCACAAACACTCAGGCGCCGGCGTGCGCGGCTGTGGGTGCTCGCGCATGGCAGCGCCTTCGCCTTGGAGCTTCCATCAACGAGGGGCCTACTGCGCGGCCCAGTCCACGGAAGCAAGGTCGCCAATCTGCCAGAAGGCCCCCGTGGATGCGTCGAGGATGTAGGTTGCGTACTTGCTGGTGTCACCCTCGTTCGAGAAGACGATGTGCGTGCAGTCAGGTGACCAGCGCGGGTTCTTCCCTGACATTGTCCAGCCACTGTCGCCGAAGTCCACCGGGACTGCTCCCGCCTGCGTCGTACCGTCCGGGTTGAGCGCCAGCTTGTACACGTTCCTTCCTGTCGGCCCGTAAGCAAACCAGTTCTGCCCCGCGGCGTCGCGGCCCCAGTCGGCGCTGCCAACGATATGCAGGGTCGCGTCAATCACCCAGGGCTCCCCCCGGCGGCGGGCATGACCATCTTGGTGATACTGGCGCCGATGACGCGTTCGAACATGATGTAGTCCCCATCCGGCGACCAGACAGGCGCTGAGTCCCGATAGCCCTCGGTCAGCAGCTGTGCCGGGCCATTAGGCCAGTCCTCGACCGCAATGCACTGTTGCATATAGCCATCGGTCAACCGGATGTCGTAGCACTGTCTGGAGAACACAATCCTGCCGGTCGGCGACCATCTGGCAGAGAGACTGTTTCCTCGCGGCAGGCCAGGCTCGTCCTCTACCACAAACGCGGTGGGCGTCCCGCTTGTCCGGGGGACGGTGGAGAGGCCTCCGATGGAGGTGAGTATCAACTGGGCGTCCGGCTTGCTCCAACAGTGGGCCACCACCGATCCACTGACCGGCACCTGCACTTTCGATGAACCGTCCGGGTTCATCGTGAACATGCCCCAGGTGCCCTTGCGCTTGTCAACGACCTTGCTCCCCACGAGCTTGCCTGCGAGAGCTGGCGGCGGCGGTTGCGGCGGCGGCTTCACCGGCTTCGCCGCCGTATCCGCCGCTGTGAGGTTCGAGTCACCGTTTCCACCGCAGCCGGGAAACGCCACGAGCACCACAAGCACGGCAGTAACCATAAGGACCGACAGCGTTGCTCGCATCTCCCACGACCTCCTTGTGACCCGTTCTGGTTCTGCGGGATGACCCCGCCGGATACCCGCAATAATGCGGGGACTTTCGTGAAAACCCGTGTGACATTAGATTGTCTTTTGTGTATTTAATGATAAAATACGTACAACAATTGTGAGACCATGCGCAGAATCTTCTGCACACTTTCTGCGGGGTGGTTCTGGTGGAGCCGGCGAGGGCGATGGGGACGTTCCTGCGTGTGTGGCGGTCAGAATGGGCGAGGCTCAGCCAGGCGCAACTCGCGAACGCGGTCCAGCGGCACCTGAACGGGCATCGCCCCGTCACCACCGGGGTGGTCCGGTGGTGGGAACAGGGCCAGCCGCCCGCGGGCACGGAGGAACTCGAAGCACTGTGCCGTGTGTTGGAGGCGCACCAGATCAGCGCGGCGGAAGTTGAGCAGTTCAAGTCGGTTGTCTTCGCGGCGTGTGTGGACCGACACTACCCCGGGCTGCTGCCCCCATATGTGAGTGTGGACGACGAGACGATCCTGCAGACCGCGGTCAGGTACGAGGACGCAGCGCGCTGCAACGTAGGGGTTCCTCAGACGATCGCCGTAGTTGCCATCCTGTCCGAGCTGGGACCCCTTGTGCTCGGACGTCTGCATGCACCGGCCCCGGGCACCCGGGAACAGGCGCAGGACGCGGCGTACGTGCTGCTGCTGAACGCCCTCGCGGGGTGCCACTCTCGCGCAGGCCGGCTGGTACTGGCCCGAGACACATTCTGTCGAAGCAGCGCGATCCTTGCACAGAGGCTCGGTGGGGCGGTCTCGGAATGGGTGGATCTGCCCCTGAACCGTCTGCGGTGGCTCTACCATTCGTCCATCATCGACGGCCCCAGATCGGTCGAGGGCGAGATGCTGGACATCTATCATAGCGCACTGGAGCAGCACTCCAGTTGTGTAGCAGGGACCGCTCTCGAATGGCTGCTGGACATGGCGCGTCGCCCGGGGCAGGAAACCCTGAGGGCGCGATTGCTGCCACTCGATGACGGGGAACTTGAGCTGACTGCGGGGGATGCCGGTGGAATAACCGCGCCGGGAATCCGCTACCAGGAGGGCATGTGTGCTCTCGTGGATGGGAAGATGGATGTCGCCGAACGCTGCTGGGGTGCCATCGATCAATGGCGGCACTCCACCGAGTGGGATCGCCTGTGCTGGAGCGTATACGCAGGCAAGTTCGCGTGGGCTGAACACAACTGGGAGGCCACGGAGCGCCACATGCTCCGTGCCGCTGACATTGCCCGCGCGATCGGTAACACGTACGAGAGAGATGGACTGAAGATCGCCGAGGATGCAAGGCGCGCCCGCGAAACGAGTGGCAAACGGAAGGCGCGACCGCGCGGCTGAGGCCGCGCGACAAGCCGGCTCGGGAGCATGCCGCCCCTCCGCTCGCTGGCCCCGATGCCGTGCCCGAGCAGGTTGGGGCACACCTGCTTCGGCCCGTGCCACTTGCTGCGTTGGGTAGGAGCCGGCTCATCGGAGCTCCTGGCCCAGCGGATACCTCGCCATCGCCTCGCGTAAGTCCTCCGCGGTCGCCTGCAGGTAGACCCCCGTCGTGTCCAGGCGCGTGTGGCCCAGCATGCGCTGCAGACAGTTCAGGTCCGCGCCACTGCGCAGCATCATACAAGCGAATGAATGCCGTAGCTTGTGGGGCGTCACCGACGCATCGATGCCCGCGGCACGCAGAGCGCGATCAAGCGTCGTGCACAGTCTCCGCTTCCCCAGTCGCGCGCCCCACTGGGTCGTGAACACGTAGCGGTGCTGGCAGTTCGGTCGGATGGCTCCCCACTCCCGCAGCGCTTCCGCGGCGGGTTCGGCTAACGGCACCGCCCGACTCTTGTCCCCCTTCGCACCCACGAACCGCACCGTGAGTTCCTCCAGATCCACCGCGTCCCACGTCAGCCCCAGTACTTCGCTCCGCCGCGCACCCGTGAACAGCATGAAGACGAGGATCGCCCGGTCCCGGCACGCCAGGAACGCAGAAGGCTGTTCGCCCGCGGCCTCGATCAGGCACCGGCAGTCGTCCTCGGAAAGGTACGTCGGCAGCTTGCGCGACTGCTTCGGGAGTGTCAGCTTGCGGAAGGGGTTGACGTCGGTGTACTCGCAGTCCCAGAGGTAGTTCCAGAAGGACCGCAGCGAGTGGATACGCCGGGCAACGGTCGCGGGCTGCAAACCGCGTTCCCGCAGCCAGACCACATACTGCCGCAGCACGTGCTTCGTGACGGCTTCCACGTCCGGTCCACTGCCCAGTTCTTCGAGAAAACGCCGGAACATCCGGCCATCGGACTGGTACGCCTCAACAGTCAGCTTTGCGCAGTTGCGCTCGACGGAGAGGTAGGTCAGGAACTCTTCATACAGCGGCTCGATTCGCATGGGACAACGCTCCTTGATGATTGGCGTTGTCAGACCGCGGATCTGCCGATGGGACCATAAGCAGTTTTCTGAGCTCATTCGGCTCCCGTCTGCCGGGCGCGATGCGGGCAACCTCCGAGTGTCCGAAAGTGAGACCATAATACTGCAACAGGGCTCACTTCATCGCCCGATCATCCCCTCGGCGCGAAAAGTGAGCCCATAAGCAGCGGAAAGTGAGTCTATAAGCCGGATTATGCACTCAGGTTTTCAGCACCTGTGCGCGTAAGTCCGTAGGGCTTATGTGCTCAGTGTAACTCAGGTTATGCGCTCGTTCTGCGTGTCTGTGCGTGATTGGTCGCCCGGTAACGGGCGTCGTGTTAGATCAGTTCGACAGCCACCCGCGTCGCACCTTCTGGACGGAATCCGCACCGAAGTCTAGTGCCGGGGCGTGGATTTTGCTGAGAACGCAGGGAGCGACCCTTTGTTCGGAGAACGGCAGGTTACCACCAAAACCAATCTCCGAGGGGGTAGCTCCGTGAGCACAGTCTCGATAGCGCCGTTGAATGTCAACGCGTACGAGGGGCTTGAGCGCTTCGTCGAAGACTGGCAGGCTGGGGAGCCGGAAGCCGTCGCCAGCCTGCGGACGGATTTCGACGCGTCCATCGCATATCTCA
>JABUFB010000027.1 GCA_013314775.1 Armatimonadota bacterium
AGGCACAGCCGTCACCCCGAAGGCAGACCACCCGTGGAAGAAACCCTACAAAGGAGACTCCCGACCCCAACGGCAGTAGGACATTTCTACTTTGCACAAAACCGGACATTTCTACTTTGCGTTGACACCCCGTGTCGCCACTGCTTCACAGTATCAGTGGCTTTTGGTATACTGTCGCGGACCCGCCTGGCGGCAGTCATGGCGCCAGACGTGCCTGAATCCTACCATTCGCGAAGAAGGAGGGTGTCCCGATGAGCGCTATCAACGTAACGCTTCCAGACGGCTCAGTGATCGAGTGTGAGCGGGGGACTACCGTCCTTCAGGTCGCCGAGAAGATCGGGAGCCGCCTGGCGAAGGCCGCAGTTGCCGGCAAGATCGACGGAAAACTGGTGGACCTTAGCACGCCGGTGGAGCAGGATGCCGCCATCCAGATTGTGACCTTCGACAGCGAAGAGGGCCGGGATGTCTTCTGGCACTCATCCGCTCACGTCCTCGCTGACGCAGTGCTACGTCTGTTCCCGGACGCGAAGCTCACCATCGGCCCGCCTATCGACGAGGGCTTCTACTATGACTTCGATGTCCCCGCACCCTTCTCGGAGGACGATCTGCGGCGCATCGAGGGCGAGATGCAGCATATCGTCGACGCGGACGAGGCCTTCAGCAGGCGCGAAGTCACCGCTGATGAGGCCCGAGAGCTGTTCGCCGACAACCCGTACAAGCTGGAAATGATCGAGGACATTGCCGCCAACGGCAGCGTCATCACCGTCTATGAGCACAATGGCTTCCGGGACCTGTGCGTGGGGCCGCACTTGCCCAGCACCGGCCGGGTGAAGGCCTTCAAGCTCACTTCTGTGGCCGGTGCCTACTGGCGCGGCGACGAACACAATGCCATGCTCCAGCGCATCTACGGGACGGCGTATCCGGACCGCAAGCTCTTGGATGAGCATCTGGAGCGCATCGAGGAAGCCAAGCGCAGGGATCACCGCCGAATTGGCCGCGAACTAGACCTGTTCAGCTTCCACGAGGAAGCCGGCGCTGGCCTGCCGTACTACCACCCGAAGGGCGCAATGCTGCGGCAAATCGTGGTGGACTTCAGCATCCGCGAGCATCTCAAGCGTGGCTATCAACTGCTGCGCACGCCGCACCTGATCAAGAGCGATATCTGGACCACTTCCGGGCATCGTCAGCAGGGCTATCCCATGTACTTCACGGAGATCGACAACCAGGAGTACGGGATCAAACCCATGAATTGCCCGGGGCACATCCTGATCTATCGGACGCAGACCCGGAGCTACCGTGATCTGCCGATTCGGTATTTCGAGCTGGGCACGGTCTACCGCCACGAGCTGTCCGGCGTCCTGCACGGGCTTATGCGCGTCCGCGGATTCACCCAGGATGATGCCCACATCTTCTGCCGCGAGGATCAGCTTCTCGACGAGATTACGGGTGTCATCAATTTCGCGGCTTTCATGATGCGGACCTTCGGGTTCCCGGAGTACAAGGTCTACCTGTCCACTCGGCCGGAGAAGTCCGTGGGGACCGATGAGCAGTGGGAGATCGCCACAAACGCGCTGATCAATGCCCTCGATGCCAACAACCTGGAATATGAGGTTGACCCCGGGGGAGGTGCGTTCTACGGGCCAAAGATCGACATCAAGGTCAAAGACGCCATCGGCCGCCTTTGGCAGTGTCCCACAATCCAGTGTGACTTTACGCAACCCGAGCGCTTCGACATCACCTATGTGGGTGAAGACGGCAAGGAGCATCGGCCTGTCATGATCCACCGCGTGGTGCTTGCCGGGATTGAGCGCTTCCTGGGCGTGCTCATCGAGAACTACGCGGGAGCGTTCCCACTCTGGCTCGCGCCGGTGCAGGTGTCGGTGCTGCCAATTACGGACCGCAACAATGAATACGCGCAGCAGGTTGCGGGAAGACTTATCGACGAGGGCTTCCGCGTGGAAGTGGACACCCTCAGCGGAACCCTCGGGAACAAGATCCGCCACGCACAGGGGCAGAAGGTGCCCTACATGTTCGTGGTTGGCGACAAGGAAGCGGAAGCCGGTGCGGTAGCCGTGCGGTCCCGCGAGGAGGGCGACCTTGGCCCGCAGCCATTGGAAGACGCAATCAGGCGGCTGAGGACTGAGAACGTCCCCGGGGGGGCCTGACCAAGATCCGCGAGAGACACGTGCACACCCGGTGACCCGCGCCCACGGCGCGGGTCACTTTTCAACCCGTTGAGGTGACCAGGATGCATTACACACCTGCCAAGCTGTCGGATCGCAGCGTAGTCATCCACATGACCGGGGTGCAATGCACCCAGCCCACCCAAGTCTTCCAGAGCGCCACGGCGGCCACCGTGGTTCAGGGCTTCATCGACCGCCTGCGGTCGCGCGAGTCCACGATGATGCGCTTGTTCGAAGGCCTCGAGACCACCTGCGAGCCGGGCGAAATCTCCGAAGCCGCGCTGGTTCTCACGCGGACACTCGGGCTACTGGTGGATCTGGCGCCAGAGGAACTGCGGGTGAAAGCACCGGATATCACGGTGCTCCTATCCGATCCCGATGCCCTGGCGGCGCTGGTCGAGATGCTTTACGACCATTGGAGGGCACATGAGCGCTACCTGATCTTCGAGGGCGGCGCGGACGAGTCCCGGGATCGGGCGCTGGAGGGACACCTGAGTTTCATCCACTCAAACGACGATCTGAACCGCCTGGTGCGCGATGCCTACCAGCGCATCCTGTATCACCTGCGCGGACACTGGCCGCGCGTGTACCGCCAGGTGCCATCGGGCGCGAACATGAGCCTGCTGATCGACAAGGTTTCCTGGCCCTGCCCGCCCGGACCTTACCAGATGCTCAAGGACATCAAGATGGTCCGCCTTGCGCTCATGGTTCCGCCGGTGGTGCTCTATCCTTTCGCCAACCGCCGCGTGGGGAAGTTCGAGCGAGTTGACAGCAACCCGTTGGAGCGCGTGATCATCAACCCGGCGCGCTGGCATTGCCTACCGATTCGCGTGGGGCAGATGAATATGCTGGTCTACTTCGACCGGGACTTCCTGGCCCACGCGGTCTGCCTGCTGAATCTGTTTGAAATCGCCGGGCACAATGAGGCTCGAGAGAAGCCGGACGGGATCCTGGTCTTCGGTGTGCCCCGTGGCGCACTCAAGGAGAATCCCACGGTTTTCTATGAAGACGAGGAGAACGACCTGGTGCTCGGGGTCATCGGGCGCTCTGACGAGGTGGATTATCTCGGGTACTTCAAGAAAATGCTCCTGACGCTGCATAACGTGGCCGCCATGCGCAAGGGTCGCCTGCCTGTGCACGGGGCCATGTGTCGGGTCGATCTCAAGGGGGGGCGCACCAGTAACGTGGTAATCGTCGGCGACAGTGGCGCTGGGAAATCCGAGACGCTTGAGGCTTTCCGCATCCTTGCCGATGAGTACTTGCGCGGCATGACCATTATCTTCGACGATATGGGCTCCCTCGCATTGGGCGATGACGGCAGCATCATCGCCTACGGCACGGAGATTGGCGCGTTCGTCCGTCTCGACGACCTGGATACGGGCTACGCTTTCGGGCGCATCGACCGGAGCATCCTCGTCAACCCCCATCGGCAGAATGCGCGGGTCGTCATTCCCATCACCGACTACGTTGACGTGGTGGCGGGGCATAAAGTCGACATGCTTCTGTACGCGAACAACTTCGAAGACGTGGACGAGCAGCACCCCATCGTTGACCCGGCGCCCAGCCCTGAGGCGGCTCTCGATGTCTTCCGCAAGGGCCTGCGCACCGCGAAGGGCACCAGCGACGAAAGCGGGCTCGTGGGCACCTACTTCGGGAATCCTTTCGGACCGGAGCAGCTTCGGGATCGCCACGAGCCCATCGCGGCCCGGTTCTTTCAGGCGGCTTTCGATGCAGGGATACCGGTGGGGCAACTGCGCACGCGTCTTGGAGTGGAAGGCATGGAGCGCGAGGGACCCATCGAGGCCGCCAAGGGGTTGTTCGAGTTGATCCGCAGCACCGAGAGGTAGGAGGCCATTGGTGACTTGCGGGGCGCGGGGACGAGCTGGTTCCCGCGCCCCGAATCATTGGCTACCCCGGTCCGGCGTTGCCTGATGTGTCCACTGCGATTACCCGGTAGAAACGGTCCCCTGCCGGCTCGGGCCGACGGTCGACGAAGTGCGTCGCGATAGTTGACCCGATCTGGTTACCTACAGCCGGCTGGAAGGCCGCCTGGTCTGAGCAGTAGACGCGGTAGTAACAGAAGTCCTCTTCCGCATTCGCGTGCCACTCAATGCGCCAGGAGCCATCAGCCTGCTTCGCAGCCTTGACCCCTGAAACCACTGCTGGCGGCACGTCGTCGAAACCCGACGTGTAGACTGTCAGAGTACTCGGGCCGATGCTGTCCTCCAGTTCTCCGTTGGCCATCTCCACCAGGCCCTCGGGCGCCTGCATGTCCCCGAATGGGTGGAAGGGGATGTTCGCCGGGTCATAGACGTACTTGCGCAGCGTGATAGCGGGCGCGTCTCCCTTGATCTGGAGCGAGAACGGAACAGTGTTTGGGCATCGGTTCACCACCGCGATGGACCAGGCTCCCGTACCGTGGTGCCGAACAGCTGCCACGCGCAGGTACGGATCATTGCAGGCGGTGGTGAAAACGGTGGCCGGGCCGCGGAAGAACCGGGTGAGCAAGCCGTAGGCATAGTAGTGAGCCCGGGTGGAATAGTCATCGCCGCTGCGGCGGAACATCCCCCACTTGTTGGCATAGTTGGTGCTGGCTTCGTCAGGGAAGTCCATGTAGGTCCAGTTGCCCATGGCGTAGACGCCGGCGTTGATCGCGGCGATAGCCGCCTCGGACAACTGGATCGCCACGAGCGGCTCCTGGGGCGTATCCCAGTAGATGCAGGCGTCCCACTTTTTCCCGTTGCGGATGCTTCCGTCCTGCTTGCAGCCGAACTCGCCAAGGATGAAGTTCTTCCCCCTGGCGCGGGCGATGCCGGCAGCCCACTGGAGCTTCGACAGGAACCACGGGTAGAAACGCTCATCGTCGAGAGGCCGGTCATTGATGTAGTGGTGCCCGCCGTAGACCGCGGTGATGTCGTCCATATTGTTCGCGGCCCACTCGATGGTGTGCCAGTAGTCGATGGGCGATGCGTCCGACGCCAGCAGACCGACGTCCAGTCCCCTCCGCCTGATCTCATCGTACAAGTGCTGGTGGTAGTCCCTGAAGGTCGGCATGTCTCCCACCAGCGAGCCCCAGCCATTCAAGGATAGCTCGTTGGTCATGCAGTAGGTCTTCACGTTGGACAGTCCCTTGTCCCGCACCAGGTACTCCAGGTTGTCCACGACTTGCTTCGCGTAGGCTGCGCGCTCCTGGCCCGGGGCGGTTTTCTTCGGGCCCCAGGTGGTCAGGTAGATCTCAGTGCCGGTCTCATCCCGCATGCGCCGTATGTGTCCGGCCACGTCATCCCAGGTGGCCCTGTCCCAATCATATCGATCGTTCATACGGGCGAATGATGGGCGGATTTCTCGCCAGCGCTTTGCGATGACGGTGTCCATAATCTCCTGTGACGCCGGGTAGGCGTGGTGAAACACATGAAAGCCCACGCCGCCGAAAGATGGATGCACGACCTTGCCGGTGTCGATGGTGATTTCCCGCGTCTGCATCCCGAGGTCCGGCCACTCTTCGATGCGTCCGGTCATCTCGACCTCCACATCATCGAACCATGCGGTACCTTCAGCGTGGAGGATCAGGTCCAGCGTCGCCTTCTCCGTGCCCTTGGGCGCAGTGCCCTCCAGGGTCAGTTTCTGCCAGTCATTCGCACCATTGCTCCTGGAAATGGCCGAATGGACGATGCCGGAACGCTCTCCCGCGGCGTCCAGAAACTGCAAGGCCGCATACGCACCCGGGTCAGTGGCAACGCCGCGGCTGCGGACCCAGAGACTCACGCGGAACTCGTCGCCGGGGCTGACGGGGCCGATCTCCCACTTGAGCTGCTGGTAATTCAGCTTTGTGCCCGGCGCGATGGTGATCCGTGCTGACTGTGCACCCGAGTGCTTCATCTCGGTGTCCAGGCCAAACTCGGCCTCGCCTTGGGTGCGCCAGCCCTGCAGCCCGTCTTCGAAGCCTTTCTTCACCACGGAAACGGGCTCCTTCAACGGCTCGGAATAAAGGCACGACGCAGCGAAGGCGAACGCCACGAAACAGGCTAGGGCGGGCAGAAAGCGGGGGAGAGGCAGGCGGGAAGTCTGCGCCATTTGGGTGACCACGCTCCAGCAATGCAGCGGAATGGCCGACCTCGAACTCACATCCGCAGGCCACCGTTCACGGAAAACACCTGGCCGGTGATGTACGATGCGCCCTCGGAACACAGGAAAGACACCAAAGGCGCCACTTCCTCAGGCTTGCCGAACCGTCTCAGGGGAATGGCGGCCAGAAGGGCGTCGCGCCGGGCGTCTTCCATGTCCGCGGTGAGGTCGGTCTCGATGATGCCTGGCGCGATGGCATTGACGAGAATGCCCTGGGCGGCTAATTCGCGGGCGAGGGCCTTGGTAAAGCCGATCAATCCCGCCTTCGCGGCAGCGTAGTTGGTGCGCCGCACGTCACCCATCAGCCCGGCGTCAGAGGATATATTGACGATGCGCCCCCACTTGCCGCGCATCATCGCTTTCACCGCGTGCTTGGAGAGCAGGTAGGCCCCGCGCAGCGAGGTGTCCAAAACCTCATCCCACGCTTCGTCTTTCATAAAGGTGAGATACTGGTCGCGCACCACGCCCGCGTTGTTGATGAGGATGTCCAGACCGCCAAGGTGCTCCTGGGTGGCCGAAACGAGAGACTTGGCGGCCTCCGCGTCGCGCACATCGGCCTGTAATGCAACAGCTTTGCGCCCGAGCGCGGTGATCTCTCCCACGACTGCGGCGGCCGCTGCCTCATTGCTGGCGTAGTTGACAAGCACGTCGGCACCGTCGGCGGCAAGCCTCAAGGCGATGGCTCGACCAATGCCCCGGGATGCGCCAGTAACCAGGGCCCTCCTGCCTTCCAGCGGTGCGGTCATAGGGGGGACCTCGCGTATCGGTGGTAGTGCGGGCGACCGGGTCTGCTACTACTCCCCCGGCTCCGTGTCCCGCGCCTGCTTGCGCAGTCTTCTGGCCTTGCGTACCAGGTACGCTCGACCGAGCACTGCGGCGAGGATCGTGGCACCGAGGATCACCAGCGGCTCGGTGAGGCAGCCCCAGATGCACCCTGCGCGTCGCCTGAGATTTCGGCCACCAGCGTCGTCACGACGCACCGGCAGACCTTCCGACGGGTCGGGAGATGAATCACCGACTGGAGTGACGTCATTATCAGGCTGCATGGGATCTCCACCCCCGGCGACGGCCTACTCGTCCTCATCCATCGCTTCCAGATAGGCTTCCACATCGGCCTGGGATATCGGGCCGTCCGTCTCGGCCCAGGCCGCGACCTGCTCGATGGTCACGTCGTTTTCCCGAGCAACGCGCCGGGCTGCCGGGGTTGCTCGTACCCTTCGCTCGAGCTTGTCGCGGTGAGGCCTTGGCGCTCCGAGTGCGGCGTCGCCGAATAAGTCCAGCTCAATGTCCAGGGAGGCCCGGGCGGCGTGCTGCTGCAGGAGCTGGCTGTTGCGGGACTCTACTCCCTCGGGAACGCGTTCGTCTTCGTCACCGATGAAGGCGATGGCGTAACCCACCGGAAGCACGCTCTTTTCGGGGCAGAAGCGCCGGCGCACGTAGCCTGGCACTTCGACCTCATACTCGAAGGTCACCTTGTCGGTGATGATCTCGCAGAGAAGATCGCCTTCGCGCACGAAAACGCCCTCCGGCTTGAGCCAGCGGTTCAGCGTGACCTCTTCGAGGTTCTCGGCCCATTTTTCGATGAGTACCAGGTATCCCAAGACAGGTGCTTCTTTCAGGATAGCCCGCCTGCGCAGCCGCGGGTCTTGTGTTGGCGAGTATAGCACCCGGTTTTTCGCCAAGTCAAACTCTGTGCGGGAGCGTCAGGTGCCCGTCAAGAGCCCACGATAAAATCCAACAGCTGCCTCGACCTGATCCACGGCCACCCACTCGGTTGCGGTGTGGGCTTGACCGATGTCCCCGGGCCCGCAGACGACACATTCCACTCCAGCGCGAGTCATCTTGCTGGCATCTGTCCCGTAGTTCACACCCATCGGTTGATCACTCAGGCCCAAGTCTCTCAGGGCGCGCCGTGCACGCTTCACGATCTCTGCATCCGGATTCGTCTCCAGCGGCCAGTCTTCAAGCAGAGTAGCCATCTCCGCGGGGACCGTGCCGGCAATCCAGCGCCGGATCTCGTCTTCGGCCGCCTCGCCATCCTCCCCCGGAATCAACCGGCGATCCACCAGTATCTCACACAGGTCCGGGACGATGTTCACAGCACGCCCGCCGGAAATGGTGCCGACGCTGAAAGTCGGCTTGCCCACGAGTGGGTGTGCCGGCCGGCTCGCAAGGCTGTCGGCGTACTCCCGGAGCGATTCAATGAGCCGCGCCATCGTGTAAATGGCGTTTTCGCCTTCCTCGGGCGTACTGCTGTGGGCGGCCTTGCCCCGTGTCCGCATGCGCCAGCGGAAGGCTCCCTTGTGAGCGATGACCAGGCGCAGGCCCGTGGGTTCCCCCACACAGGCCATGGCGCGCGACAGTTGCTCCGAAGTCAGCCCAGCCTCTTCCGGCCTTTCCACGAGCGCACGGATGCCGCTGAAACGGTACTCCTCGTCGCAGGTCGCCGCGAGCACGCAGGTGCGTTCGGGCGTCCCAGCGGAAGCGACATCAGAGAGAGCGACGAGCATCGCCGCCAGGGAGCCTTTGTCGTCGCAGGCGCCTCGGCCGAACACGCGCCCTTCCTCGGTGCGCGGGTCGAAGGGGGCGATCTCCATGCCTTCGACAGAGACCGTATCCGTGTGTGCCTCGAGGATCAACAAATCTGGCCTTCGCCCCGAGACCACGGCGACCACATTGTCCCGGCCGGGGCGCACCGGCTGGCGCGCGCAGTCGATGCGGTTTCGCTGGAAGAAGCTCTCCAGGTAGTCGGCCAGGCGCGATTCGCCAAATAGCTGGTCGTCAGGCTCCCCGTCGGACGGGTTGACGCTGGGGATTGCAACCATATCGCGGAGCAGATCGATCACGGAACTCATGATGCCCTCCACGTGACGGGCGGGACTAGAGCAGGTGCGGGTTGGGGACTGTGTTCGACGCCCGGGGCAGGTCAGACCTCCCGTAGTACACAAAAAGCCCTCGCGGTTGCGAGGGCCTGTCTGCCACGGGCTGCATGTTGGTCGGGGCGGCCGGATTTGAACCGGCGACCTCACGGTCCCGAACCGTGCGCGCTAGCCAAGCTGCGCCACGCCCCGACCATAGGTTGGTGAGTATATCACTGCGAATCGGTCAGGTCAAGGAGATTAGCCCCCTTCGAGGCCTCAAGCGATCTGAGTTGCACCGACTCCACGAGCTCCGCTTCGCTCGACTCCACCCGCGGCCAAGAGCTGCCGCCCGCTTCGAAGGCTGTCGGGCAATAGGTCTTCCATCGAGTGGCCAACACGCTTGGGACAATGGGACTCATACCAATTGTTGGACCAAGCCAGGAGGCAGGAGGTGACAATGGCGCAGACGTCGAACTAATCAATGTTGTCCACACTTTCCAGTATGAGCGGCAAACACTCTTGGGGGGGATCCCACTGACCCACCAGCTGCAATGCCTGAGAAGTCGCATTGACCGGCTCGCGGAGGTGGTGCTCCTCCGAAAAGGCTGGCTTTGGCAGCCCAATATCCACGTGCTTCCGCACGGGCGCCCAGCCATCGAGTAAGGTGCGTGGATAGCATGGTCTGCGTTCTTGAGTATACGCTGCGTGTCATGCAGAGGATCGACAGCGCCGGCTGGACCGCAAACCGCATCAGGGGAGCACTCGGAAAGTCACTCCGCAGGGTGGCCTGTGCAAAACGGGCGTCTCGGTGTGACGGTTGCCCAGTCCGCGACGTCTGCGCGTATGGCCTCTGCTTCGAGCCGGTGGCCGCGCAGGACGGGAGATTCCAGGCAGCCGGGCAGGAGATCCCTCGCCCCTACGTTATCCGCGCCGGGGATATCGAGCCCCAGGGCACGATCAAGTTTCAGCTTGTTCTCATGGGACGGGCAGCCGCCCTGGTCCCAGTCTTTGTGCTTGCGGTCAGCGAGTGGCAGGAGCCGGACATGGGGCTTGGGCGCGTCGAGCAGCGGCTGGAAAACGTGGACTGCATCCATCCCCTGACCAGAGAGCGCGAGCGAATCTTCGCGAGAGACCAGGGATTCCTTCACTGCGCCTGGGATCCAGTCTGCCAGGATGACATCAATCGATCCGTGCGGGATTTCCCCAACGATAGCCTCCGCGTGAGTTTCATCACTCCAACTCGCTTGCGCCGCAAGGGACGAGATCTGCAGCGCCCGGAATTCGCTGCCGTGATTTCCTCACTCTTGCGCAGGACCGAGGGGCTGCGGGAGTACCACGGCCTGGAGTTCGAGGTTCGTGAGCCTCAGAATCTCGTGCGAAGATGCGACGGCATTGTGCTGGCGGACTGGCAGGGCAGACGTGATTCGCGAAGCCGCTATTCATATCGTCAGAAGCAGACGATGGAATTCGAGGGTGTTGTTGGCGACGCCCGGTATGAGGGAGACCTGTCGCCCTTCCTTCCATTGCTGCGACTTGCGGAGATCATCCACGTCGGCAAAGGTGCAGTGTTCGGGCTGGGGCAGGTGGAGATCGGAGACAATACATCGAGCCATCGGGCGTGGGAGGACCATGGTGAGCACTGAAACACGGCCTATCTACACACATACCGGCCATCCGCTAGTGGACGTAGGCGCCAGCGTGATCGCCGCCTTCAACCGTCGCCGCAATGTGGAAGAGGTGACGGAGCAGGACCTGGTCGAGATCGTTCAATACATCACACAGCACTACTTCCGAGAACCCCTCAGGGGCTTTCTCACCACTGTGTTCCCAAACTCGGCCTACGCAAACCCAACGATGGGAGAGGAAAGGAAGAGAGACATCGTTGCTGATGTCCTCTCGACGTCCCCGCTTCCCGCGGCGGAAGGCCCTGAGCGTTGCCCATTCTGTGGACAGGCGGCCAAACGACGCTTCCGGCAGCACGTTCCCCTCGTGACCGGCGAGGGGGCGGTCAATTTCACTCCGGGCGGGCAGGCCGGCTTGCCCGTCTGCGCCCGATGTCTCGTGGCGATCCAGGCCTGTGTCCTCGGTACGCTGAAGTGTCAGGGGCGGTTGCTGTTGGCGCACAGTGACGATCCCGAGCTCACCTTGCGCATCGTCGCGGGTTTTCTTGCAAAGAACCAGCGCATCCTCTCGATTCCGTCAAGTGGCAAGTATCCCGAGAGCAAGTACCCGGGGACGATCCTGATGGAGGCGCTCATGAATGCCCAGACGGGACAGGAAGCCATCAGGTCCCGACCATCCTTGACGGCCTATCACCTCACCAACTATGGCACAAGCGCGAATGTGGATGTCTACCATCTCCCCTCTGAAGTCCTAGCATTCGTGAGCGCGGCTCAAGCATCTTCGCCGGTGCGAGATGGCTGGCAGTACGCCGTGAGGCAGGGATGGCGTCTGGGCTTGCCACCCGCAAAGGGCAAGCCTGCCGACGAGCCGACTGAGTACAAGGTCGGGGAGCATCGGAATCAGCTGTACGAAGACCTCTTTGGCCTGACCAAGGATCTCGCGAGCTTGGGCCGGTTCATCCGCCGGCATCTGAGTTGGCGTATCCCGGACGCTTTGGCCAGGGCGCCGGACGGGCCACCTGGTCCCGACGCCTGGCCCTTGACGGAAGTCTTCCTAAGGATGGTGTTACTTATGGAGAAGGCACGCGTAGAAGTGCTGAGGACACTAGGAGAGAGGTTCGCGGGGTATGTGGTTGAGCAGAATGACAAGAGGTTCTTTGACCGTTTGTGGCGGGAATCAGGGAGGTATCATTTGCTGCGCTCTCACCTGCTGCGGGCCAGCCACGCCCAGGTCAAGCGAGGAGAAGCCCCACTCATCAGCTTCGACGAGTTCCTCCTCGCCTTCGAGGACGGTGAAGAGGTCGCGCGGGCGGACTGGTCCCTGGCCCGCGATCTGTTGCTGATCAGGATGATGGACGAGCTTCATGCGCGAGGCTGGCTGCAGGAGCACGCGGCCGAACTCGCGGATGCGCCGGATGAAGCGACTGAGTCGGAAGACTAACGCGCAATGCACCGAGAAGCACCAAACAAAACGCTATGAGGGGGATCTGCCATGTCATTCATCACTGGAATGATGCTCATCGAGGCTCCGGCGTCAGCCCTGAACAATGCCGGGGCGGAGACAGGTCAGCGCACCGATAATATCGTGGTTGTGAAAACGATCAAGGCCAGGGACGGAGCCTATCCGTATGTCTCTGCTCAAGCATTCAGGTACTGGGTGCGAACTACGGCGGAGAAGAAGATCGCAGGCTGGAAGGCCGCTCCCATCCAGCGCGAGGCGAAGGTGGCCTATACCGACGCCAATCCCTTGGAGTGGTGGGACGACGACCTCTTCGGCTACATGCGCGCGCCCGGAAGCAGCAAAGAGGCATCCGCCTCGCGGGAAGAATCGTCGCTCACCGATCTGGAAGCCAAAGTCACCCTGACTCGTTGTGCACCCTTCCGCGTGGGCACGTTCATTGCCGTTGCGCCCTGCACCCCGACCGACGACTTCGGCACCATGAGCCGTCACGAGGGCAATCCCGTGCCCTTTGAACACCAGTTCTACCATACCCATCTCAAGGGGCTGTTTTCCTTGGATCTGCGCGCCTGCGGCACGTTCTCCTACGCGGACCGTACTGGCTTCAAGAACCTGGACAGCATCCGACAGAAAGCAGCCGAGGAACGCGGTTTGGAGCACCTGGAGCGTGAGAAATCCTACCGCCTGCCCATCGCGCATCGCGCACAGCGGGTCGCGGCGCTGCTCGAAGCGATGGCGGCTCTGGAGGGTGGCGCAAACCAGACGTTGCACTATACGGATGTCGCCCCGGCGTTTCTAATTGCGGCGGTCATGAAGGGTGGTAATCACCCCTTCGCCCGGTGTGTCAAGGCCGATGCAAAGGGACTGCCCGTGGTAAACCTGGAAGCCCTGACGGAGGCCCTGAACGTATTTGCAGATCAGCTTCAGTCTCCACTGTACATAGGGTGGGCCCACGGATACATGGACGACAGCCGTGCAGCTTTCGAAGAGTGGGTTGGAAGCGACCCGAAGCCCTATGCGTGTGAGATTGTGCTGGAGCATCCGCGCAAGGTATTGCAGCGTCTGGCTGCTGATGTGCAGGAGCCGGGTAACGCTGCCTGGTTCGACTAGGGGGCGGTACATACTATGCGCGTTCTACGCGTCGAGTTTGAGGCCGCGACGGCGTCCTTCCGTTACCCGCACTTCATGGTGGGGCGGCATCCCACCTTCCCGATGCCGCCCCCAGCAACACTCTACGGCCTGGTCTGCGCAGCGGTGGGTGACTACGTGCCGCCCGAGACGCTACGCTTGGGTTTCCGATTCACATACGAAGCCGAAGCCTGCGACTTGGAGCACCTGCATATCATTACGCCAAAGGGTGCTCGAGCCAAGTTCGACTGCCGCGGCCAGAAACTGCCTCTGACCACAGAAGGCACGGTCACCCCGACCACCCGCGATTTCCTGTTCAACGCAAGGCTGACGCTCTACATCAATCGCCTCGACCTCGCCGACGCATTCAGGCGCCCGTACTATGCGATGAGTCTGGGGAGATCGCAGGATCTCGCAACCATAGGTCGTATCGATGAAGTCGAACTCCATGCCACCGACTGTGCATACGTCGAGCACACGCTTCTGCCCGCGGAAGAGCGGCTGTGGCTTGGGTCAGGGATCGTGCTGACGCTCCCGCGCTTCGTGGACCCGAGGCAGGCGCGAGAGCCACGGTTCGACCATTACCTGATGCTGCGGGAGCGCATTTACGCGCACCAGGGACTGATGGACGAGCTGCGAAACCAACTGGGCGACCAGCTCGTGCGAACCATCCCTGCCGGACGTGAACTCTGGGCCGATCCCGATACCCAGGCGTTTCACGGCGCTCACCGGGCTGTATGGCTGCAAGAACTCGTGTGAAAGACCCAAGAATGGAAAGCCTGTGGGCTAAGCCGCCCGCAGAGGGTAGGGACGACGCCAGCCTGGCGGCACACACGCGGCGGGTCGTTGAGGCAGCAAGTGTGCTGCTCGCGCAGCGACCGGCAATATCATCCTTCGCCGGGCATCCATGCTTTACTCAGTGGGCTCTGCTGGCCGCGGCATTTCACGATCTGGGAAAGGCTGCTACCGGTTTCCAGCAGATGCTCCTCGGAGGCCCACGCTGGGGAGAGCGGCATGAAGTCCTCTCCGTGGGTTTCCTTGCGCCCTTCGCCGACCGCCTGGGAGAAGAGGCCGTGGATTGGATATCCGCGGCCATCCTGTCTCATCACCGCGATGCCGACTTCATCGCGGAACGATATGGGGTCTACACCGGCCCGCCGGACATGGACCCCTTCCCCGGATTTGTTGCCCAGGTCGCGCCTGAGGACTACGGCGCGGTTATGGCCTGGCTCCTCGACGATTTGCTCCCGGGTATCCCTAACCTCATAGATTGCGGCGGCCTGCCCAAGCCCTCCGCTCTGTCCGCGGACTTCATCCGCGCGCGTCTGGACGCATACCAGCGCCGTGCCCGCGACTTCAGCTCCTACCTGGATCATCCCGGTTTCGGGGATGTCCGGCTGGGGGTGGCCCTTCGCGGAGTTCTGATAATGGCGGACCATGCGGCATCTGCCGGTCACACTGAACTCCCCCCTTCGCCGCTCGGATTACCACCCCCCATATACGAGCGGATCGGGCTGGGCCCCGAGGCCTTGCGCGGGCATCAGCGCGAAGCATCACACTGCATGTCATCGGCTCTCCTGTGCGCGCCAACGGGTTCGGGAAAGACAGAAGCCGCCTTGTCCTGGGCAGAGGCGGGACGGCCCTCTCGCGACCCTGCCGCCAGACTCTTCTATGTCCTGCCGTACCAGGCCAGCATGAACGCGATGTATGATCGACTTGTACAACGCTACGGCTTCCCACCAGAGCAAGTCGCTCTTTCCCACGCCCGCTCTCTGCAAGCGCTCTATGCCCGAGAGACGGCTGCAGCCGAGGACCCATCTACCGCCGCAGCCCGAGCACGGAACCTGGCCGACCTGTCACGCCTGCACCGCTGCGCTCTCCGCATCCTGTCCCCCTATCAGCTCCTGAAGGCCGCATACCGCCTCAAGGGCTATGAATCCATCCTCGTGGATCTCGCCGGCGCGGACCTGATCGTGGACGAGGTCCACGCTTACGAGCCCGAACGCGCGGGCCTGATCCTGGGGCTCTTCGGATTCCTCGCTCAGACCCTGGATGCGCGCTTCTTTGTGATGACCGCGACACTCCCCACGCTTCTGCGCCGCAGGCTGTCGGCCTTCCTGCCAGACCTGGAACACATCCAGGCATCGGCCGAAGACCTCGCCCAGTTCCGGCGACACCAGGTGAGAGTCTGCCAGAGCGAGTGGGCCGACGATTCGACCCTGAACCTCATCGCCGCCGCGGTTGAAAGCGGGCAATCCGTCTTGTGCTGCTGCAATACGATTCGCAATGCACAGGAGCTGCGGCAGCTTCTGGCCAACCGCCTTGGGCGTCGCATCGAGCTGCTGCACGGCGGCTTCAACCCCCGGGACCGAAACCGCAAAGAAAAGGCGCTTACCTCTGCCGGCGTCCCGCCACTTCTCGTCGCGACCCAGGTGGTGGAGGTCAGCCTCGATGTGAGCTTCGACACCGTCTTTACGGAGCCGGCCCCGCTGGACGCTCTTCTGCAACGGTTTGGACGGGTCAACCGCAAAGCAGTTGCGGGGCGCATCGTCGACGTACACATCCTCACGCACCCCGACGACGGACAGGGCATCTACGATCCGGCACTCATCGCCAATACCCTCGCTCTGCTGCGAGAGGAGAACGGACAGGTGATCGACGAAGCCCTGACCTCCCAGTGGCTTGACCGCATCTACACCCCGGACATCGCTGCGCGGTGGAACGAATCCTTCGACCATGCTGCCAGGGACTTCCAGCGAGGAGTGCTCGATACCCTTGCGCCATTCCAGTCGGACAAGACCCTGGAGCAACATTTCTACCAAGCCTTCGATGGCATAGACGTTCTCCCGGCGTGCCTGGAGCCTGAGTATCGGGCGCTGGCGGCAGATAGCCCGCTTCAGGCTACCGAACTCCTCGTCCCCATCTCTTTCTCCCGGCTCGCGCGTCTGCGACGGGCCGGGCTCGTCTACGAACGCGACACGTCCGACGCGCCGGTAGTTGACTTGCCTTACTCTCCCGAAGACGGACTCGCCAGATCCACTTCCTTGAGGTGATCCCATGTCCATCCTCATCGTCGACGAATTCGGCTGCTTCGTAGGCAAGAGCGGCGACCTCGTCCAGGTGCGCAAGTCCGGAGAGACCCTCACCGAGCGCCCTATCGACGATCTCGCCTGCATCGCCCTTGAAGGTCGCGGTATATCCATCTCCGTTGATCTCGTCCACGAGTGCGCACGACGCGGCATCCCCATCGATTGCCTCGACTTCGACGGAGAGCCCTTCGCCAAGATCATGTCCCCCATGCTCACCGCCACCGTCGAGACGCGCCGCGAACAACTGGACGCATATGACGACGAACGCGGGCTGTCCATCGCCCGCGAACTGGTGGTCTCAAAGCTCGCCAACCAACGCAGTCTCCTGCTCTACTTCGCCAAATACCGGCGCAAAACGGAACCTGAACTCGCAGATGCACTGCAGGAAGCCGCGAACGACATCGCTCGACTGGCCTCGGAATGCCGCGCTGTCCCCGGGCCGAACATTGACGCCGCCCGGCCCTCTATTCTCAACACCGAAGGACGCGCAGGATCGGTCTATTGGGAAGCCGTGTGGAAACTGTTGCCCCCTGAACTGTCCCCCGGCAAGCGGGTCCATCAGGGGGCCACAGACCCGATCAATGTGCTGCTCAACTACGGCTACGGAATCCTCCAGTCCCAATGCTGGACAGCAGTCCTGCTCGCGGGCCTCGACCCCTTCGGCGGTTTCATCCATGTCGACCGCCCGGGCAGGCCCTCCCTGGTTCTCGACCTGCAGGAGCCTTTCCGTCAACCCGTCGTGGACCGCACGGTCATCAGTGTTATCAACAAAGGCTTCAGGCCGCGGTTCGAAGACAATGCCAGGCTGGACAAACAATCGCGCCGGCAGTTCGCCGCCCAGGTGCTGGAGCGCATGGAGACCCCCACCGATTTCGCCGGAAACAAGGAAGCCCTGAAGCACATCATCGTTCGCCAGGCCAGATCCATCGCCGTCGCTGTGCGTGGTGAGAAGCCCTTCCGCGGATTTACCATGAGGTGGTGAACCATGATACACTTACTCATCTACGACATCGAATCCGACCGCATTCGCACCAAGGTCGCCCGAGCCTGTCAGGAGCAAGGCATGGAACGCGTCCAGTTCTCGGCCTTCTGGGGCGAGCTTACTGAGAACGAATGCGAGGAGCTTCTCCTGGAATGCCAGGACCTCATCGGTGACGAACCAGCCCGAATACACATCCTGCCCCTGTGCAAGACCTGCTTCTCCCGACGTAGCACCTACGCTACGGCGCAGTTCGAAGGCGGGGCCGAAACACCTCCCGATCGCAACGCCACCGTGTGGTTCCTGCCCGACGAACCGCCCGAAAAGCGAAGCGAGCACAATGCCCAACAGCCTGCCGGCTCTTCACACATGGATCGCGCTCTCAAGGACGTGGTCCGACGCATCCCAAAGCGCAGCAAGCCGGTCGGCCTCACCGATGATCCGTGGGAGAATCCCGATGACTCCCGTGAATAGGCCGGCCCTCCCTTTCGGCCCCATGGAGGATAACAACAATGGCTGACTTCCCACTGACCGTCACAGACATCCGTCAGTTCCACTACTGCCCGCGGGTCGTCTACTTCACCTATGTCCAGCCACTCGAGCGGCCTACCACCTACAAGATGGCCCATGGTCAGGACGCTGAGGAGCGCGCGGATGCCTTGGAGAACCGCCGCACTCTCGACCGGTACGGGCTGCATGAGGGCAGGCGGATCTTCGATGCGCCCCTGGAGTCACCATCCCTGGCTCTCTCCGGGCGCGCCGATATGCTCATCATCACCCCGAACCATGTCTATCCTGTGGAGTTCAAATACACCGACGAAGAGCCGGCGCCCAACCATTACTTGCAGGTGGTCGCCTACGCCATGATGGCCCGTGAGCAGTACCAGTTGCCCGCGCCCCATGGGTATCTGGTGAGACTCTCGGACGGCGAAGTCTGGCAGGCGGAGATTACACCCGAAGCGTGTGAGAAGGTGATCGCAAGCCTGCAACGAATACGACAAATGATCGATGCCGAGCGCTTCCCCGACCCGCCTGATGCCCGGGGCAAGTGTCTAGATTGCGAGTTCCGACGCTTCTGTGGCGACGTGTAAGAGCCGACAGGTTCGCAAATCGGATGCTAGCTCGCTTTCGCAAATACCGTCGCTGTTCACGGACGCGGGCGATTTGCGAAGAAAACCGGATACGGGAGCGCTCGCACGGGCGAGTCCTGTGCGCCGGACGAGTTCCACGGGCTTTCCCTGCTCTCCGCCTGGTCTCGAGAGACCGCGCTGGAGGGCAGTGGAGTGCACGGGTGGGCGTCTTTCGCAAATCGTGCCCATCCGGCGGCTTATAACCAATTTGCGCAGGGAAGGTGATAGCCGTGTCTGGGAGCATTTTCGAAGAAAAACGCTGGAAACGAGCGGGTTTCGGTGGTAAAATGCAGCCGGACAGCACAGAAGTGGTCGGTCTCAGCCGCACTCCCCGCTGCGAAGGGGATTGAAACCTGCATGACCCTCACATACAGGTCGGTCGTGTCGTTGTCTCAGCCGCACTCCCCGCTGCGAAGGGGATTGAAACGCACAGAGGAACTCAAGCAGCACTGGGATTGGATCGGCGTCTCAGCCGCACTCCCCGCTGCGAAGGGGATTGAAACCGCTTGTGCTACTCACACCGGAGACGCTCTGCAAGGTCGTCTCAGCCGCACTCCCCGCTGCGAAGGGGATTGAAACGGAGTAACCTGGTCGTTGTCGAAAACGGCCGGCCTGTGTCTCAGCCGCACTCCCCGCTGCGAAGGGGATTGAAACTTTTCGACGCTGTACCCGTAGTCGCCGTCGTAACTGAGTCTCAGCCGCACTCCCCGCTGCGAAGGGGATTGAAACCCTTGCACCCCACCGCCTCCGACGGGATACCAGACTCGTCTCAGCCGCACTCCCCGCTGCGAAGGGGATTGAAACATAAGCGCGACGCCCCAGTCCGGCAGGTCCGCGATGCGTCTCAGCCGCACTCCCCGCTGCGAAGGGGATTGAAACGGCTATCCGGGTAGTCATGCGTGTTGGTCTGCAGGTCGTCTCAGCCGCACTCCCCGCTGCGAAGGGGATTGAAACCGAGTTGCACTGCCGTGTACACGCGCTTCTTCGGCACGGTCTCAGCCGCACTCCCCGCTGCGAAGGGGATTGAAACCTTACCCGGGTGTTCGCCTGGGGCGGGCCTGCGCAAAGTCTCAGCCGCA
>JABUFB010000028.1 GCA_013314775.1 Armatimonadota bacterium
CACCGCCAATTGCTCGCTATAGCCCGCCTGAACCTGTTTCCCCCGCTTCTTGCGACCCCACCGCGCATCCGGGTCCACATCGCTGAGCAAGTCGTCCTTCTTCACGTTCCGCTTGCCGTGATTCTCCGACCGCTCAAGCGCATCATTGAGCAGTTCCAAAGCCTCCGCTTGCGACACCGTTGGGCGCTCCAACTCTTCCAAAGCTTCCGCAACAAGCTCCGCTAAAGCCAGCCATTCTTCCAGCAGTTGCTTGCGAAACTCCGCCCCCAACTGGTACGACTTGTCTTCCCGCAAAGATGCATGCCCTTCACGCAGCGCCGTCACATCCATGCCGCCGGCTTCCAAAGACCTCAAAGCGCGGCTGATGATCCGGTCCAGCAAAGTGCGAAAACCCGGTACGGCGATGTCCGCCTCCACGTTGAAGCTGTCGATCAGCAAACGCTTATTGCTCACCAACTTGCGCTCCAAAGCCTGGCGCAAAAAACCGTGGAACACCGCCTTGAACCGCTCTTCCCCAAGCCGCTGGCGAAACTTCGTGAGACTGGTGGGATGCGGCAATTCGTCGTCCCAATCCAAACCCAAGAACAAACGAAACGCATGGTCCGTCTGGGCTCGGTCGATCACCGCGCGGTCCGACAACTTGTACTGCAATTGAAGAAAGATGAGGCGCAGCAGAACTTCGGGGTTGTAGGCAGGACGACCATTGTCTTCGTGATACAGGTCCGCCACCAGATCATGAACGAAAGAAAAATCCACAACGGCATTGATCCGACGTAGCGGATGGTCCGCGGGAACGTATGAAGACCCTATCACGTCGTCATACAGCGAAGGGGTGCGGGGAAGGTCTTTGTGCTGCAACGCCATCACCTCACACCCACGATTCCCCCATGAACACCCAAGACCTCCTAACTTTTTCAGCGATTAGATTATTGCGATCCTGGCCGCCATTCTCTTCCCGGTATTCGCCCGGGCAAGGGCCAAAGCCCGGCAGACCAGTTGTCTGAGCAATGTGAAGCAGATCACCCTCGCGCTGATGATGTACGCCCAGGATTTCGACGAGTGCTACCCGGTGGTGGATCATGCAACGGGTTACGGCTGGTGGCAGCCGCTCCAGGCCTACGTGAAGAACGCCCAGATGTTCCGCTGCCCCGCATACCGCGCAGGCGCCGGTGAACCTGCCAGCGACTACGCACTCAACGGTTTGTTCGCTCACGGCGCATCCATGGCGGCCTTTGACACGCCCGCCGAGCAGATCTGCGTGGCGGTTCGCAAGCCCGGCTGCCCGGAGGCAGGATATCACCCCTGGCCGGATGATCTCACCTCATGGGACGACCTCACGGCATACAGCGAGTTCGCGGACCACATCGCGATTGACATTCACAATGGTGGTTCGAATTACGGGTTCGCGGATGGTCACGCCAAGTGGTACAAGTGGGAGAATACCATCAAGCCGCCGATTCCGGGGATGCACAACACGGGGCGCTGGCATTACTGAGATAGCGGACGAGAGGACGGAACGATACGGCCCCGGGGTCATTCTCCGGGGCCGTATCGTGTGAATGTGTGCCACACCAGGCCCCGCCTGGTGTGCTCTGCCGCGGCACTGCTTCGGGAAACAGTGCCACTCGTCGACAAGAAGCTATTCCACCGCCCGGACCTCACACCGCGCGCCCTCGTCTTCGAGGGTCTGGGCAGCCACTTTCGCCTCCTGCTCTGTGTTGAACCGGGCAAGCTCTTTCGGAAGCGCATCCAGGAGTTTCGCAGCGCGTGCCGCGTCCATCGCCGTGACGCTGCGTATCGCCTGGACCAGTCTCTTGCGTGGGTCGGCGCCGAAAAGCTTCGCCAGGAAGTTCCCCGCGGGCGGAGCGCCGGTGATGACTACTGCGTAACGTACGCCGGCCATTGTCTTGTCCCTCCATTTCGATTGGGTTTGCGCGCCTGGGGCTATCCCCCGACCACCAGCTTGAATTCGCGGGGGCCATTCGGCAGAAGCTCGATCTCCGCTTCGGCCTTCCCGGCGGCGCTCTCTACGGTGATACGGTGCTTGCCGTAGAAAGCGCGGGTCGATGCGAGGCCGGCCTTGTCGGTCTTCTCATCGGCGCGGGTCCACCACTGGTTGAATACCAGATCTTCCCACGCTTCCTGGGCAGGGCGCGGGGACCAGTCGCGCCGGAACATGGCGGCAGAGTCCTTAGCGCGCCAGTGTGAGCCCTCCCAGAAGCCCCACATGATGAAGGACTGCATTTTCGGGT
Organism: Armatimonadota bacterium; assembly: GCA_013314775.1. Lineage (NCBI taxonomy): Bacteria > Bacillati > Armatimonadota > Armatimonadota bacterium. The sequence continues at coordinate 2,253 of JABUFB010000028.1, forward strand.
GGCTGAAAGCGGCGATCATGAAGTCTCGCACGTAATCGGCATGCAGCTGGTCGTCGGGGCAGCCCAGGTCAAACTCGGTGATTTCCAGCGGCAGTCCGAAATCGGCCCACTCGTCCATGATCTCCAGCACCCGGTGGATCGGGGTGAGCGGGGTGCTCATGTGGGCCTGGATGCCGAGGACATCCACAGGAGCGCCGGCGTCCAGCAATTGCCGGATGCGCGCGGCAACTTTGGCGCGATAGACCGGGTTCTCGTTGACGATGCCGTAATCATTGTAGCAGAGCTGCACATCCGGGTCAGCTTCGCGTGCCCAGCGGAAGGCGTCGGAGAAAGCCTGCCAACCGATGTCGTTCCACACCTCCACATTGCTGCCGGCTTCGTTCACCACATCCCACAGGTAGAGCTTGCCGTCGAAACGCCTGGCGTAGTCGGTCACGTGGGCCTTGCACGCCGCCAAGAGTTCGGACCCGCGCAGGTCTCGGACTGAAGCGTGCAAGTGGCGGAAGGATCCCCAGAGCAGGCAATGGCCACGCACCTGAATGTTCCGGGCGCTCAGCCAGTCAATGGCCCGGAGGACCATCTGGGTGTTGGCCTCGCTCATGGCGGGCCACTTGAGGTCATTCTCGAAGGTGACGGTGTTGTACAGGCGCTCCACTTCCTGCTGGAAGCGCAAGTTGTCCGGGTTGGTCTGGTCCAGGAATCGGCCCGCGGGTGCCGCGGTGCCGAAACGGAAGGCGTGGCGCAACTGCTCTATTTTCACGGCGGCGTCGGGCACGGGGTTTCCGGCACGGTCAGTCACGCTGATTCGCAGGTCGCCTTTGCGCAGTTGCTCGATGCGCTGCAGGGCGGGTTCGCGCCAGTCGTCGGGGTGAGCTCTGCCACCCCAGTAGTCAATGGTCTGGCTGAACGCGGCGTCCGGCGCGGGCCCGAAGTTCTCGACGCGCACCCCGGTCACTTCCACGACGCCCTTCGCATTGCCCAGGAAGAAGGAGACCCGGGACTCGCCCGGACGGTAGCCCCGGTCGGGTCTGCCCACAAACCGGTACTCCTTCCACTCGGGCGACAGGTGGACCGTCTGGCTGATGTGCTTGGTGTGTGGCGGCCGATTCAGTTCGTATATGAAAGTCACGGGGCAGTTGTCAGGGCTGCGGAGCCAGGCCCGGAAGTACACGGCATCGCCGGGATAGACGTAGCCGCGGCAGGTCTGAGCGAACTGGACATCCCATGGGTTGGCGTTCTCCGGCGGTGTGCTCACCAGCCGCACCCCGCGACTGTAGCCGGGGACGTCCACGTCGATGATCTTCACACTCAGTCGGTCGCCGCCGCCGGTGGGCCAGTTGCCTTCCAGCGGCTGGCTGAAGTCGCCGTTTTCGATGATGCCGGCGGGCTCATTCATCGTGGGTCTCTTCCCCTGTGCGGTTTGAGAGCTGGTCAGCAGGCGGATACCGGCAAGCTCGATGGTACCTGCCGCGTGGGCGAGATGGAATCCGACACGAGCTTCGCCGGGACTGAATGACTGGAGGCTCTTGCCCTGGAACTCGAACTCGCGCCAGTCCGATGTAAGCGCCATCTGCCCGTAGACGGACTTTGCGTAAGGCTCGCCCGACTGCTCCAGGAATACGCTAGCCGGGGTTTTCTCCGGGCTGCGCGCCCAGAGCTTGATCGTCAAAGGCTGGCCTTCCTCCACGAAAGCCTGCAGGGGCGTATGCAAGGTCACGGCCCAGGGATTGTCGCCTGGTTCGGGCTTGACGATGACCTGAATCGCTTTCGGCAGCCCGGGCAAGTCGCAACTAATGATACGCGCGGAGCCCCTGCCACCCGCGGGGACAGACCAGCCTGCCGTGCCGTTGGCGAAGTCGCCGTTGGCGATGAGATTGTCGGATTGCGCCAAGGCCGCCAGCGACAAAATACACAAAGCGAGAGCGAGCGAATGTCTCATTTATTGCCTCCCCACGGGATGGATCAGCGAAAGCTGACGGATGCGGAAGCGTAGGTCTCGGCGAGTGAGCCGCCGACGATTCGGGCGCGGAAGACCACGGGGTAGCCGGTCTTCGTCTGGTCGAAGGGCGTGGTGCCTTCGCCGAGGGTAACCACGGCTCCCCACTCCCGGCCGTCGGGTGTCATCCGGAAAAGCTGCACATACGGCTGGCCGTTGATCTGCAGGGGCGAGTACATGCTATCGGCGAGGACGTCCACCGTGGCATCTGTCGCCGGGTCTTCGAGGATCAGATGGAACATAATCTGGTCGCCCTGCTCAAGGGCTTCGGGCAAGGGCGATCCATCGGCCATCATCACCGCGAGGCCGTTGAGGGGACGCTGCACCAACCGGAACCAGTCGAAGGTCACATCGACCTGCGCCTGGTATGTGCGCACGAAACAGGTTTTCTCGGCACCGGTGCGGTAGGTGTCTTTGATGTAGTGGGTATCCACCGTGTAGATGCCGGGGCGCGAGGTGTTGATCGCCCCTCGATAACCGGGCTTGCCGGACGATGAACTGAAACCCACGTTCACGAAGCGGTAGCCGGTGCCTTCGATGTTGCGCAGGCTCACCTGGAAGAAGCGATATGCGGGGTCATAGGGGAAGATGCGGGCCATGCCCGAGCCGCCTTCGATGCTCCGGCACTTGATGCCCCCACCGGGAATGGGAGTGGCGCTGTGCTTCGCCGGGTCCACCACCCACTCATCCTTCCCGTCCCAGGCGAACTTGTCCCGGGGATTGAAGTTCGCGAAATCGTCGGCCCAAAGGGCGTTGGTTTCCACCCCCTGGGAGGCGGGGATGGGGCTGTGGGGAAGCTGGACCTCCGCCGCGGCGCTGATGATCGGGGTGACCGGCCCCTCGCCGGGGTCCTCGTAGGCCTCGATCTCACTGACCTGGCGGGCCGATGCACCGGGCACATTGCGGGCAGAAATGGCGGTGACGCGGAGCTTCAGGCAGGGCACCGGCGGGTCGAACCGATGGACCACGACCGTCTCCTCGTTGTCTCGTATCTGGGCTTCGGACACCTGGCCATCGGGCCCCTGAAACCGCAGGTCGTAGTCCTTCAGGTTGGGGGTGTGGATGACCACGCGGCCGATCCGCGCAGGTTCGGGGAGGGTGAGCTCGAGCCAAGCGGGATCGGCGCCGGCGTGGGTCGCGGCCCAGCCCATGTCGTCGGTGATCCCGTTGATGGCGTAATAGTAGTACTGGTCGAACCACGGGGCGTAGTAGCCCTTGCTTGCGGAGGCGCGGGTGCCGCGGCTTACGTGGAGAAGATTGCCGGGCAGGATGCTCTCTTGCTTGCGCCGGGCAAGCTCCTGCTCGATCTCGGCGGTGGTGGGGAATGCGGCCGCTGCCGGGTCGGTGGTGTAGATGCGCGCATCACCTTCGGCAAAATCGTCGGTGAAACCGCCGTCGCTGACGGCAACGGAGCGGCCTTCGGACATGACAAACAGACTGCTCACACCCTTCAGCAGCGGGTGGCTGATGGTTGCGGAACGATCGCCGGGTTTGTGGTTGACGACGACCAGATAGACGTGCCCGTCAAGAGCGCGAATCCAGGAGGCCAGTTCGCCCTCGGTTTCGATCTGGAGCGGTTCTGCGGGGGCAGGTTCGGCCAGCGCCGGCTCAAGGAACCGGATTTCCCGCCAGATGGGAGGCAGACCGTAGCGCAGCTCGACTTCGGGCATGAAGAAGGGACTCGTGTAACCGGTCCAGCCCCGCGCACCGAAGGTGAGCGCAACCAGCATCTGGTTGCGCATCACCCGATACGGGTAAGGCGGCGCGGTGCCGTAATCCGCGGTGGTGTGGGCCTGGGAGGAGGAGTGCCACGGTGTGAGCATGATTGTCTGCCCCGGCCGCAGCACCTCCCGGCAGCGCTTCATGAAATTGGGCACGTAGTCCAGGTTGGATGAGTACGGGTCCGGGCTCAGTATGTCGCTGCAGCGGTAACCGTGGGTGATGATGCCGTCGAGAGTGTCATTGGTGACGATCACCGGGTGGTACGGGTCGATCTCGGCGATGAGCCGGTACATGTTCTCCAGGTAATCGGAGCGGGTATTGTGGATCTCTGGCTCGTCGGCGATATAGTAGCCCAGCAGCCCTGGCTCGCCACGCACGCAGTCGATGAGTTGCCGCAGGTAGCCTTCCGTCATCTCGCTGGGCGCGGGAAGTTCCTTGATTTCTTGCTGGATGCGCTCGCCTTTTTCTCGCTCAGACTGTCGCCACAGATCAAAGCTGTAGTAAAGGCGCCCGTTCTCGACCGAGACCACCGAGTAGATGCCATGCTGGTCGAACGCCTCGCTGATAGACTTCGTCTCTGGCGGCCGCACCACGACAGGGATGTTCAGGTTCTGCAGAGCAACCACGTCGGCGCGGGGGTCGTCCGTGGGCACGCTCCCGTACCAGCCGATGCCGATCCACGGCTTGCCGTTGACCAGGATGTTGCCATGCTCGTCGATGCGCACCTCGTTGCCGGAATCAGGCGGCGGTAGCTTGTTGATGGTGCGCTCGGCTTTGTGCAGGGTCTTCCCATTTGCGTCGCACACCTCAACAGCCAGTGAGTACCGGCCTACTGCGAGGTCGGCGGCTGGAAGGCGCAAAGGCGCACCCGCATCGGCAAGGGGGACTGTGCGGGAAGTGACGGTCTCACCGCCCGCGCTCTTCAGGCTGAGCGCAAGGGATACGGCCTCGCGTTCCACGTCGGGCGCGAGTGCAACGCGGAAGATGATCTCGCGGATGTCCTCGGTCGCATAGATGGTGTCGCGGTAGCAGGGCTCCAGGACAGAGAGAGTGACCGGCCGGTAGTCGGCCTCGAGACTCTTCACCATTGACTTCACGATCTGGCCCGTCTCTTCGTCGCGCAGTTCGATGAGGAAACTTGCGCCGGGTAGGCTCGATCGCACCTTGAGTTCGGGGAGGCTGAGGGTGACCTTGCCCCCGGCGGGAACGCTGAAGGGCTCGGTTCGCACGGTTTCATTCTGCTTGCCGAAAAGCCCGGCGGAGGCGGTCAGTCGGCGGTCGGCGCCGCAGTCATTGCCCACCTGCGCCGAGATCGTCACGGTGTTGACGCCGCTCCCGGCGCGTGACACAGCGGAGGTCACGTTGGACACCGGCAAAGCGAAGCGTCGGAAATCCACGTCGATGCCTTTGAGGGTCCCGAAGAGCTTCGGCGCGTGGAAGTTACCCTTCAGGGGGCTCCAGGAGGAGAGTTCCAGCGTTCCGCCCGCATGGCGCTCGCGTGTGACGTTCCACGCCCAGTCAGGCCCGGCATCCTCGTAGAGGTTCAGGCCTCCGAAAGGAATGGCCACCTCGACGGTCCACTTCCGGGCTTCCGCATCAACCTTAGCGGCGGTCCGGATTGCGCAGTCCCAGAGCTTCACATGCACCAGGCCGTAGTCCGCGCCGTAGTCGTCATACCACGCGCCCACGGTGTTGATCAGGAAGTGATGGTAGTAGCGTCCCTCGCCGGCGGGGTCGAAGAAGATCTCGATACAGTCATCGGCCCACACCGTGCCGTCGTGGGCGGTGATGTCCGCCCGGATACCGTCGGGACTGGGCTCGTCACATTCCACGGCGACACAGAGGAACTGGTCGTCGAAGGCGGCCTTGAACCGGGTCTGGATGTCCACGGGTCTGGGATTGCCCCGGTTCTCTTCAGTATTGGCGGCGCTGGTGAAGCCGGTCTGCCAGTCGCCGGCCTGCCAGACTGCCTCATCGAGGACGCCGTCCACAGTGACCGGCGCCTGCGTTCGCAAGGCCTGGGCTGACGGCTTGTCATCCTGCGCAAGGGCAGGGAGCAGCGATATGGCGTAGAGGATTGCGGCGAGACTGAGAGCGTGTCGTTGGAGGGTCACGGTCCTGGGCTCCTGGACTCGAGATAGGGGGCCGCGAATAGCCATGATTTCCGCGAGATGGGCCGGAAAACCTCTCTATGCAGACGAATGGTCCCCCGGAGAGGATCACCGGGGGACCATTCGTCCACAGGCTCGCGCTTACCGCACCGGCCTGATCTTCAGCGCCACATCGGTCTCGAGTTCGGGCATGTTCAGGATCAGCTTCCCGCCCTCGACACTCACCCTGTCCGTGCCGCGGGGTGTGCCTTTCCAGGTGTCCCACCATTGCAGGGTGTACTCGCCGTCGGGCAGGCCGGAAAGGGTGATGACGCTCGGATCGACCTTGCCCACTTCACCATTGCCCGCGTGGTTGAACCAGGAACTGCGCAGGTTCTGGACCCAGAGCACCGCGACATCATCCGATCTCATCCCGCATGCGAGCAAGTTGGGCCGGTCGATCAACTTCGCCCCCGTGAACCGGTACGAGACCACGCGCACCCAGTCCTTGCCGAAGTTCTCAATGCGGATGGTGTGGGTCCCCGCGGGAACATCCACGGCAAACTCTTGATCGTAGGTGGTCTCCCACAGCGTCCACTGGGGACGGTACACGCTGCTCTTGCCAAGGCCCTCCCCACAGGGCAGGTCGATCTCCGCCTTTTGCTCGCCGTCCACCCAGATGCGCAGGAGGCCGGAGTTGGAGACATTGCTCACGGAGACGATGAACTGCCCGGCGGCAGGGTAGTCCACGATGAAGCTGGGCGGGTTCTTGAGGTCGGGGTGCCCGGCGCCATGGAGCAGCTGCTGCGGCCGGCGGTCGCCTTCGATGGACCCGTCGGGCAGGATGCGGAACTCATTGTGCTCCGGCTTCCCCCAGACCGAGACCGGTGAGATTGTGATGTCGGAGACCTCGGGCACATGGTTCGGGTCGGCGTACTCCACGGCTTCGACCTCAAGCGGCTCCCATGCGGCTGTCCCGAAAGGCAGGTCTTGTGTGAAATTGCGCAGAGCTGTGAAGTGGAAGTACAGGTCGAGTGGCTCGATGTAGTTCTCGTGCCACCAGGGCATAGGCGGGCCTGCGCAGAAGCTGGCCATTCCCGCCCAGAGGGCATTGTGAATGCCCCATCCTTCGGGGTCCTTGTCCGCGGTGCTGCTGTGGCTGCGAATGCCGAACTCACCGAAGATATGGGGTTTGTCGAACTTCGTCCACTGGTCCATGCAGTACCGACGGATTTCCGGCGCCACGTTGTCGTCCGTATTGGTGTAGCAGTGGGTCTGAACAATGTGCATATTCGGCAGTTGCCAGAAGGCTTCGGGGCCGGTGCCGCCCCAGAAACTGGTGGTAATCATGTGGTCGAAGGGGTCAATGGCTGCGAGGTGCTCGGACATCTCCCGGTGCCATTCGAGTTGCATGGCCTCGGTTGAGTCCGCCCAGCCCTGGAACTCATTGCCGAACTCCCAGCACAGCACATTGGGGCTGTATCCCCAACGCGCAACGGTATAGCGAAGGCGCTTGCGGTAGTACTCGCGCGCTTCCTCGTTGGTAAACCAGTCACCGGCTTTCTCGCACGGGCCGCCATTGGCCTTATTGAAGGGGTTCCGGTCCCAGCCGGTGGTGCGGAAGTCCTGGTGGGTGTCCATGCACATCATGTAGTAAAGACCCAGGTCGCGGGCCCAGTCCAGCACCAGATCGATTCGGGCCGCGTTGTCCTGACGGTACCACCCCAGCCGGTCTTCCCACTCGATGCCGATCCCGTACGAGGCCATCCACCAACGGTTCCAGTTCTCCCCAGCGGCGGCGAACTTGCGCATGGCCTCATCGGCAAGCTGGCCGGATGTGTGGTAGATTGGCAAATTATGTCCGATGCAGTAGTGCCCCTCGCCATTGTCGAAAGCGAAGAAGTGCGGGTCGGCCTTGCTTACGCGCACGAAGCCCTTTGCGGTGGGTGTGGTGGCCTCGAAAGCTCCCTCGCCGCCGGTGACTCTGCCAGTGCGGTCTCGCAGAGCGAGCTGCCATGTGTACCGGCCAGGCTCCAGGGCCGCGAAGCGCACCTTCCACGAGCCGTTGCCCCGCGGAGTGATGATCTCGGTGCCATCCTGTACCGTGCGCTCCTGTTCGACCATGAAGAACCCCGGCACTTCAATCTGCCTGCCCGAAGGACTGGTAAAGGTTGCGTCCAATGCCACATCGTCGGGGTCATAGGGATTGTCGTAGGTAGCGCCCAGGTCAACGTCCAGTTCCAGCTTCTCGTACATCGGGACCTGGGCGGCTGAGGCTGTCACGGAACGGATCGCCAGGGGTTCGGCGGATGGCAGCACCTGCCCGGGGAAAGTGCCGGGCATGTCGGCGAACCGGACCGTGTACTCACCCAACGCCGTCTGGCCCTCCGGAAAGTCGCCCGGCATGAAGTTCAGGCGGAACAGGTAGGCGTTCGGGTTGCCTTCGCTATCGAATGCGGCGAACTTCGCAAAGCCCAGTTCCAGGCTGCGTGTACCCGCGAGTTCCACCAGCAAGCGCTTGGCACTGCCGCCGGGGATGCCGGCGATGGTGCCGTTGCGTGACGGGTCTGCCCAGACGCGCTCTTCGCCGGTGAAAGTCTTGCGCTCGGCGAAGATGTGGAGCAGGACGCCTGGCTTCGACAGCTTCAGCGGGCCGGACTTGCGGAACTCATAGCGCACTCGAAGACCGCCCTCCTCCGGAGTGACGGCGAGCGAGTAGAGCATGGGCGGGGAGTTTTCCTTCGCTGAGAACTTCCCCGACATGGTAAGCGAGCCGTCAGGCTGAAGCTCCGGCCCGGCCTCAATCGTACCGCCGGTGATGGTTTCGTACTTCCAGTCATCATGCCAGAGAAAAACATGCCACGACAGGCTTCGGGCACCGTCGATGCCGGCGGTCCAGCGGCCTTTGTCGAAACGGATGAACTCGCTGCCATCGCGCCAGACGAAGGCCCCGTTGTCGGGAACGATGGCTTGGGCGAGTGCGGACAGGGGGGAAAGGCAGACAGCGGTGGCAAGAAGTCGCGCGAGCATGAGAAGGGCCTCCAGTGAAGGGCGCCAGGCTTTCAGAAAGAAATTCGGCGCGGGAGGGCGAGTGACCTTCGGGCTGAACGAAGGACAACCTCCCCTGGCGGAGAAGAGACTTGCCACACAGACCACGAACACTCAATCAGGGAGGACCCCAATGTCTATCAAGGTTGGTTTCATCGGTGTGGGCGGGATCGCTCGGCGGCATCTGAATGAGGCGAACAGCAACCCGGAAGTGGAGATGGTGGCCTACTGTGATGTGGACGTGGAGCGCGCGACGCGGGCAGCGGAGCAGTACGGCGGGAATGTCTACGCAAACGCAGTGGAACTGTATGACGCTGAAAAGCCCGATGCGGTGATCATCTGCACCCCGCCTTTCGCCCACGGGGACATTGAGGAGGAAGCCTGCAAGCGGGGCATCCACTTTTTCGTAGAGAAGCCTGTGGCAGTGGACATGGCGACAGCGAACCGGGTCGCGAAAGCGGTGCGTGACAGCGGTGTCATCACCCAGGTGGGCTACATGTTTCGCTTTTCGCCGCCGCTGGTGCAGGTGCGGGACATGATGCGCAAGCACACCCCCGCCATGATCCAGGCACACTACTACATGCCGGGCCTGCCCTCGCCGGGCTGGTGGCCGAAGATGGAACTGGGCGGCGGGCAGCTCATCGAGCAGGCCACCCACATGCTGGACCTGGCGCGGTTCCTCGCGGGCGAGGTCTGCTGCGTCACCGGGGCCACCGCCACCGTGCGCAACTGGACCGACATCCCCAACGGGTACGAACCCGAGGGCCTGCTGAAATACTCGCAGGTCTTCGAGATCCCGGACACCACGGCGCTGATCATGCAGTTCGAGAGCGGCGCCCTGGGCACGCTGAGTTGCTCAATCGTCCCTCAAGCCAAGTGGGACGTGGGCTTCAAGGTGGTCTGCGACGGGCTGATCGTCACAATCAACGGGGCCAGCGCGAGCTTCGCCGGCGACACTCAGGGCGATCTGAACGCCCCGGATGATTGGGCGACCTACGTGCAGAAGGATTTCATCGACGCGGTGCTTCAGGGACGCCCGGCGGGCATTCCTTATGACGAGGGTGTAGCAAGTCTCGCGGTGTCTGTGGCCGGCTATGAGTCCGTGAAGCGCGGCGGATGTCCGGTGAAGCTGGCGGAGTTGATCGGATAAGAGAAGGACAGGAATCGGGTACAGGCACCAAATTTGGGACGAGGCCCGAACTCGGATGCCGGTTCCCCGATCTTGCCAGTTCACCGTGTCTGACTGCCTAGGCGTTGCGGTACGGGTTTTTCACCAGCGGCCCATAGACATTCCCGTGGTAGAAATCACTCACCCAGGTCCCCGGAGGGACGATGGCATCCACCCGCGCCTCGTCCTCCGGGGTCACCTCGATCTCCAGAGATTTCAGCGCCGATTCCAGGTGCTCTTCAGTGCGTGGGCCGATGATCGCAGAGGTTACCCCGGGTCTGCTGATGAGCCACGCGTGGGCGAATTCGGCGAGACTGCAGCCCTTCTCCTCCACCAGCTTCAGATACTCCTCCACCGCATCCAGGGCCTGGGGCGTGAAGCGGTTGTGGTCCGGGCCGGCCTTGGAAAAGCGGTGGCCCTCCGGCGGCGTCTGGCCTTTGCGGTACATCCCGGTGAGAAGCCCGTATGCCAGGGGCCCCCACGGGATAATGCCGATGCCCTGGCGCAGGCACATCCAGACGAGCTCGTTTTCCACGCCGCGGTCCAGCATCTGGTAGGGTGGCTGCTCACTGACGAACCGCGGCAATCCCCTGCGGTCGGCGATCCCCAGAGCTTCCATGATCAGCGTCGGCGGCCATTTCGAGGTGCCGCAGTAGAGAATCTTGCCCTGCTTCACGAGGATGTCGAGGGTCTCCAATATCTCATCCAGTGGCGTAGTCAGGTCCACGATATGCAACTGGTACAGGTCAATTCGGTCGGTCTGCAGGCGCTTGAGGCTGGCCTCGCAGGCGCGGATGAGGTGATAGCGGCTCGCGCCATGATCGTTGGGGCCCTTTCCCATGTGGGCCACGCCTTTGGTGGCAAGGACGATCTCGTCCCGCCGTCTGCTCTCCGCGATGGCCTTGCCGACAATCTCCTCGGACACCCCGCGCCCGTACACATCGGCAGTGTCGATGAAGTTGATACCGGCATCGAGGGATCGGTGGACCATACGGATTGAGGTCGCTTCGTCGGTGCTGGCGCCGAAGTTCATGGTGCCCAGGCAAAGGGTAGATACGCGCATTCCGCTGCGGCCGAGTTGTCGGTATTCCATCGGTGGAACTCCTGTTTTTTTTCTTCCCGATGTTGAAGGTTTCTCCGTGTCCGCCCGCGAACCTTTCTGTCGTGGGGAACCTCTTGACGCCGGGGTTATCGCAGGCGTAGAGTGGTTATTGACCCAGATAATATCTTTGAAGGCACACGAAAGGAGATGTCCAGATGAGCGCCGGCCGCAGAGGATTTACCCTTATCGAGTTGCTGGTCGTCATCGCGATCATCGCCATTCTGGCGGCGATCCTGTTTCCCGTATTCGCCCGTGCACGCGAGAAGGCGCGGCAGTCTAGTTGTTTGTCGAATACCAAGCAGCTCGGGCTTGGGCTCGTGATGTACGCCCAGGATTACGACGAGAAGTTCCCGACCTACTACTGGAGCGAGGGCAATGCCGGCCAGCCCAACTCCTGCACCTGGTGGGGCGGCATCTACCCCTACGTCAAGAACACCCAGCTCTATGTGTGCCCTTCCAGCCAAAACGCTTGGCACAACACCCACCAGTCCTGGATCGACTTCGACCCGAACTTCAGCAACAACACCTTCATCGACTACGGCTACAGCGAACTCATCGGCAACGTTGGCGGCGGCTGCAAGATCGGGCGGTTGAGCTACCCGGCGGAGACCGTCGTCCTCGCTGACTGCACCAGTACCTGGATTGGCGGTTACTGGTCGCTGAGCTTCCCGGCCAGGGCCAAGCTCCTGCGCGTTGCATGGGCCAATGGCGGCTTCCCCTGTGGTTGCCCGCCTGCCAATCCTGATGCGGTGGGCAAAGCACGGCACAATGATGGTGCAAACATTGCCTTTGCCGACGGTCACTCCAAGTGGTTCGCGCAGAACAACTGCAAGACCATAAGCGGCGGCGGGCCACTGCGCTACTACGATACCGAGTGGTAGTCGCCCGCAGACGCATCTGATCGAGTTGTGATAACAATCGCCGGACTATGGGTCCGGCGATTGTTTTTTTGGGGGAAATTGCGAGAGATGAAGGAAACGCTCGGTGTCTGCCGAAGTTGTTGTTGCAGCCGTTCACAACTTCCGAGGAGAGATGTGACCATGAGGACGCTGGTGATGGCAGTGGCGATCGGATGTCTGACGGTCATCCCGGCCTGGGCACAGTTCGTGCCTGGACCCCAGCCGGGTGGAGGGCCTCCCCCCGGTGGTGCCCCGATGCCGGGCGGCGGCATGATGCCCCCCGGCGGCGGAATGATGCCCCCCGGCGGCGGAATGATGCCCCCCGGCGGCGGAATGATGCCCGGCGGCGGGATGATGCCCGGTGGTGGAATGATGCCCGGCGGTGGAATGATGCCCGGCGGCGGGATGATGCCCGGCGGCGGGATGATGCCCGGCGGCGGGATGATGCCTGGCGGCGGGATGATGCCCGGCGGGATGTTCCCCGGCGACTTCGGCCCCATGGACTTCGGCGATGGCGGTGGGGTCGCTGTTGCTGTGGACAACCAGGGGCATGTATTCGTGGCCGCGAACGGGCAGCTGACGGTGTTCCTGCTGCAGGGCAACAATCTGCAGCGGATCGCCCAGGCGCCATACGCCTACTTTGAGGAGCCCGCGCAGCCCGAGCCGGCAATGGGCACGGTGCAGCCGGGGAACGAGTGACGCCTCGCGAGCGGCATTAGCCTGCAGCGCCGATAGGGTGGTTGCAGGAAGCGAGAGTGCATCGAAGGGCGAAGAAAGGGGAGCAAGAGGATGAAGATGGTTGGTGTGGTCGGATTGCTTGTGATGCTTTGTGCACCCGCATGGTGCCAGTTCGCCCCCGGAGGCGGCGGGATGGTTCCCGGCGGCGGAATGATACCTGGAGGCGGCGGAATGATGCCGCCCGGGGGCGGTATGATGCCCGGCGGCATGATGCCCCAGATGCAGCTCAATGTGAACGGCGGCATCGCCATGCTCATCGACCCTCAGGGCAACATACTGATCGCTCAAGACGGTCTGCTCTGTGCGTATCGTCTGCAGGGCAATACCTTCCAGAAGATTGCGGAAACACCGTACGGCTGGAATCAGAAGGGGATAGAAATGCAGCAGGGCGGCATGATGCCCGGAGGCGGCATGATGCCCGGTGGCGGCATGATGCCCGGTGGCGGCATGGTGCCCGGAGGCGGCATGGTGCCCGGAGGCGGCATGGTGCCCGGAGGCGGCGGGATGGTGCCCGGAGGCGGCGGGATGGTGCCCGGAGGCGGCGGGATGGTGCCCGGTGGCGGCGGGATTGTCCCGGGCGGAGGCTTCAACCCGGGAGGATAGGCCCGAAAGCCGTGGGATGTGTGCACAGGGACGGCGCCTTGAAGGGGTGCCGTCCCTGTACGTCGAATGGGGTCCGGAGACCGGGCACGGCTCCCACCCAAGCACTTGACGGAGGCTGCTCATGCAGTACGCGGAAGGACGCGTCGGCCGTGTGTTTGCATTGAGGCTGGAACACGGCGAGAGGATGCCGGAGGCTTTGGAAGCATTTCTTGCAGACCATGGGATCACACGGGGAATTGCGGTGATGGTAGGCGGCGCGGACGATTCCAGCCGGTTCGTCGTGGGACCGCGAGACGGCGAGAAGCTGCCCCCGGAGCCAATGGTAGCGCTCCTGCGTGGCGTGCACGAAGCGGCGGCAGTGGGGACCATCTTCCCCAATGAGAGCGGAGAGCCGAAGCTCCACATGCACGCGGCTTTCGGCAGGGGTGAGGAGACCCGCTCGGGCTGCATACGCGCCGGGATCGTTGCCTGGCACATACTTGAGATTGTTGTGCTCGAGATCACGGGCATGAGCGGTGTCCGGGTGATGGATCCCACCACCGGCTTCGGGCTCCTGCAGTTTCCGCAAACAGAGCAGTAGACTTGTGCAAGACGCTGAGGAGGAATGGGAACTTTGGAAGCAACCGACTTCGGACGGTCTTTCGTGACTTTCGTGACCCATGGCAGGGAGAACAATGCGCGAATCCAGGTGGAGTGCGTGGTCTCGCTGACGGACCTCCTGGCGGGCGAGCAAGAGGTTTTCTACCTCGCGGCTTCGTGCAAGAGTGAGGACACCTTCGCCGAGGCAAACCTGTTCCGCAGCCCGAATTACGACTTCTGCGGGGTGTTCAATGCCGCGCAGTATTCGATTATTCGGACTCACGCGCGCTCCGAAGACGATCAGCCCGAAGTCGGTCTTGTCGCGGGCCGGTTCGAGCGGGTCCACATGCAGATCACGCGCCTACCTGCACAGGCGCTTGCTGAGCCGGCGGAGGTGGTGCAGGCGACTCTCGCCGGGCGCGCTATCACGGCCACGACCGTCATCGCCGACCCAGCCGGTCGCTTTCGGTGCGAATTGGAGTACCCGGTCAAGACTATGAACGTCAACGATCTGCGCAATGTGTTCCAGGTGGACACGGGCCCGGTGGCGTTCCCGGATTTCGCGATGGACGCGGAGTTCAACGTGGCGCGGTTCGGACTGGCGTACGTCGCTTTCAACGCCCCGCATTTTGCGGACTTCGTGATTCTGCGGCCCACAGAGATCGGCCCGGCGGTGTTCACGCCGCACTTCTCGCAGGTGGTATCCATGCCCGCGGAGAACAGGCTTTTCACATTCTTAGCGCCCTGAGCGCTCCCGACCGGAGGATCTTCTGATGCGACTGTTGCTTATCGTCGTAGCGATGATGATCGCAGCCGGGCTCATGGCCCAGGACCAGACGGCCGAGGGGGTCAGCCCGATGACCAATCTCGTGAGCTTTTTCGACAAGTGCCGCGCAGGCGGGCCGGTCACGGTTGCCTATATCGGGGGGTCAATCACCGCACAGAACGGTTGGCGGCCGTTCACCACGGCATGGCTGAAAAAGAAGTTCAAGGATTGTGAGATCACAGAAGTCAACGCGGCCATAGGCGGCACCGGATCATACCTGGGCGTGTTTCGCCTGGAGAAGCACGTCT
Organism: Armatimonadota bacterium; assembly: GCA_013314775.1. Classification (NCBI taxonomy): domain Bacteria; kingdom Bacillati; phylum Armatimonadota; species Armatimonadota bacterium. The sequence goes on from JABUFB010000028.1 coordinate 17,272, forward strand.
TGCAGTTCGACCCGGACCTGGTCTTCGTCGAGTTCGCGGTCAATGATAACGGCGGGCAGGACGAAGCAGTGATGTCCACCATGGAGGGCATCGTCCGCCAGTGCTGGAGCCTTGAGAAGAAGCCCGCGATTGTGTTCACATATACGACGGCCCACACCCTGCAGATTCCGACGCACCGTCACCAGGCAATTGCAGATTACTACGGCATTCCCACGGTGGACTTCCAGAAGTCTATCCGCGCGGTGGTGGATCCGGGGTTCATCGACTGGGACATCCTCGCCGAGGACAAGGTGCACCCCGGTGACTGGGGGCACGCCATCTACGCGGCCACACTGGCCACGTTCCTCAAGAAGCAAATGGAGCTGACGGAGGCGGTCGATCCGCCATCAGAACTGCCCGCGCCTAAGGTCACCGATTTCTATACCACTGCGCGCCTCCTCCCCGTGACTGACGCCGCAGGCGAAGGCTGGAAGGTCAACGAACCTGCAGGGAACTTCAAAGACGGCTCGATCATGGCGACGGAGCCGGGGACATCCATCGAGCTGAAGTTCACAGGAACGACGGTGGCAATCTACTATGAACTGCGGATGAACGGCGGGATCATCGCGTGTGAGATCGACGGCAAGCCGGTGGGGGAGAAGGACGTCTCCTGCGGGCCGGTTTACCGGTTCAATCGGCAGAACTCCATCTCGCTGACGACTGGACTGGAGCCCGGCGAGCACACGCTCAAGATCACAGTAACCGACAAGCGGCACGAGTTGAGTCAGGGACATGAGTTCCATCTGGGGTATCTCATGGTCGCCGGGTAGAGTAACCGGGGGAAGACGGGAGTGGCCGATGCACGGCAGGGGATCCCCTGCCGTGCATCGTTCGTGGGCGATGCCCTCGCGTGGACCGACGGCTTGGGACCGTCGGCCTGCGCGAAAACTTCAGGTCGCGTAGGTCGAGCGTCCCGACGCCGTTCGCCTTTAGCCGCGAAGGTCGAGCGTCCTGCTCGACAGGCCGTTGGTCGTTCGGCCCCGGGTTGGTGCCCCGGGTTGAAACCCGGGTTGTGCCCCGCGCTGAAGCACGGGGCTAGAGGCCTGCGGCCGGGCGTCCTGATGGACGCGAAGGTCGAGCGTCCTGCTCGACAGGCCGTTGGTCGTTCGGCCCCGGGTTGGTGCCCCGGG
>JABUFB010000029.1 GCA_013314775.1 Armatimonadota bacterium
GCCTGCGCCACATCGCACAGCGTGTGGGGAAGCAGTTGGGCTGGCCTGTGAGCGCGAGCACGATTCAGGATCGGGTCCACAGTTTCTCCGATGCCCTCGCGCAGTGGCGGAATAGTTCCATCGCCGATCCGCCCGACATCGACACAGAGCTGACTGAGTTACCTGTGAAGCTCGGTGTAGACCCGCCCGTTGTGGAAAGGCTCCCCGTGAATGTACACCCCGTCACCGAAGCCGATATATCTGTACCCCCAAAGCTCACCGACCCGCTGAACGTGCTGTTGGACAGGACCGGTCGGCTCGATATGGTGATGGGGCAACTTGACTGGCAGTAGACGAGCTCCGATGCATCGCTACCCGCATTCAGGCGTACGTAGCCACCCCCAGTGAACACGACCGGGGCGGACGCAAGGCCGACGGCCAGCAAGGTGCCCTCGCCGACTTGCAGGGAGTACGAGGAGCCTATCGAGACGGTAACGCCAGGCTCGATGGTGAGTGTGGCGCCGTTGGCGACCGTAACGTTCCCGCTAAGCACGTACGGGCTGTTGTCGACGGTCCACGTCGTGTGGGTGCTTATAGTACCCGAGACCGTAGTGTCGGCCCCGATGAAGGTCAGGGCCAGTGTGGCGAGGAGGAGCAGAACACCCGTCAGGAGCCACCGAGACACGACTGGCCGTCTGCCGACGAGACCGGGCAGCGCCAGGATCGACATGGCCGATCCCTCCCTCAATCCCGACCCCGCTCCAGAAATGGAGCGTCGCACCAGCCAGCCGAACTCAAGCAACGTAGGCGCTGAGGAGTCCAGGAGAGCCAAGCCCGAATGCCCTTGGAGACCGCCTACTTACTACCGCTGCATCACAAACAGCACAATTCCACAGCGCTGCACAGATACCTTCCCCATTTGGCCGATCTTGGCACACCGATTGCTGCGCTCGCCAGAGCGCCGTCAGGTCCGAGACTGCGCAGGCAATCTGAGCAATACTGTGGCCCGACCAGCCCCAGGCCCTTCGTCTTCTGCGCCGCTTTCTCATTGCTCGCGCATCCGAGGGGGTCGCGGGAGTTCTTGAGTCGCGCTCAGGCGGTGTTAAGGGAGAGCGATCGGGTCTGGGCGACGTTGTGGCCCGTCGGACCGCATCACAGCATCCCGGCATCGCGAGCCATATTGGTGAGTTGTGCCTTGTCGGCGGCGACGAACTTGCCCCGCATGATTTGGCACTGGGCGTATAGAGTATTGGGTCCCTCGCCAAGGGGCACGTACCAACCCGCCCGCGACCGGGTGGCTGCAACGCCGCCCGGTGTTCTACCTACCACACCAGCCCCAGGTCTTTCGCCTTCCTCACCGCTTCCTCATTGCTTGCACACCCGAGGCGGTCGCGGGAGTTCTTGAGGTGGACGTAGGGAGTGCTCCCCTTCATGTCCAGGGCTCGGGCCGCGTCAGCCACGGTCATGCCCTGCGCGAGAAGCGATAGGAGGGCAACCTGGGCGTCGGTCAGGAGCGGGCCCTCTTTGGGCGGCTTGTGCTTGCGCTTCCGGCCCGTCGGTGGCAGCCAGTGGAGGTTGCCCTCGATGTACTCGCAGGCTAGCTCCCAGGCTTCGTCGAGGGTCTCCGCGCCCAGCTTCTTGCGCGCGTTGCGGAGTTGGAGGTCTGCCGTGGACCGGGTCACCCCGGTCTTCTTCGCGATGGCGTTCCGGTCCAGGCCCTGGCCGTAGTGGTACAGAAAGGCCTGCTGGCGCGGAGTCAGTGATTCCAGTCCACTACTGGCCCGGCCGCGTACGCTGCGGCGCCGGATGATCCGTACGCATTCTTCGAAGCCCCGCAGGCGGAAGCGTACCTCGGTGCTCCCGTCCTCCAGGTGAGCCATGGTGGCGTACTCGAGAACGCTATGGACGAACTCCCGGCGCTGGTGCAGGTCGAGCCCGTCCCAGCAGCGTGCGAAGTCGCTCACCAGCCCCTGCGCCCGGGCTAGCACCGCCTGCCGGCTGTCCTGCTGCTTCAGTTCGGACCTGCGTTGCTCCAGCAGCGCACTGGCTTCCTCCCTCTGCCGCCGGTGCTCGGCGACATGCAATGCGAACTCGTTTTCTTGGCAGCGTCCCTCCCGGAACTCACGGGACCAGTAGAGGTAGTCCTCGTCCACTTTCCGCAATCGCTGTTCGAGTTGGGATACCTGCTCCGCGAGACCAGCCTCCTGCCGCGCGAGGGTCTTCCCGATGCGATCTGCCGCCTGCGCACGGACCCGCTCATCCCCCGCAAGCCGCCGCAGTTCGTCCAGGATCACCGCCTCCACCATGTCGGCACGTTCTGAGTTCCGGATGCAGTCCGGGTTGCTTCTCTGGGAGCCTGTGGAGCACCGGTACATGCGTTCTCCGAGGCGCCGCACTGTTCGGCCGTTCATCCGGTACCCGCAGTGGCCGCAGCGCAGGATGCCGCTCAGGAGGTGCTGGGGGGTGCCCGTGGTGCGGGTGTGCTGATCCGCGTTGCGTTCGAGCCGGGCGATGATCTGGTGATGCATCTCCGGCTCGAGGATGCGGTGGTCGAAGTGCTGCCCGCGGATAAGTTCCGGGACGCCTTCCGTGGACTTTGCTCGCACCAAGCCGGCGTGCACGGGATTGGAGAGGACGCTTCGCACCGTGCTTGTGGACCACTCGCGCGCCCGGCGCGGCCGGGGTGTGCCCCGGGTGTTCAGGTCCTCCGCAATGCCCCGCAGCGTGCCTCCCGCCAGGAACTCCTCGGCCATGCCGCGGATCGTCCGGGCCTCTTCCTCTACCGGCATGATCCCGCGCCGACGCCCGGTCATCTCGGCATCGGTCTGACGTCGCCACCCGTACAGGTCGCCGATGGTGTAGCCCTCCCGCGTGCGTTTCTGCAAGGCGTCGCTCACCCACTCGCCCAGCTGTTCCGCCTCGTATGCCCCCATGGCGGCGGTGACGTTGAGCATGAACCGCCCACTTGCGGTGTCGATGTCCACGTTCTCGGTGCAGCTGATCACTCGCGTCAGACCGTGAGGGCAGAACTCCTGGAGCAGGAAATCCCCGGAAGCGGCCTTGCGCCACAATCGGCTCATGCGGTAGACGCAGATCGCGTCGAGGTCGCCCTTGCGGAAGGCGTCACGCATCTGAGTAAGGCCCGGTCTATACTTGCGGCGTGGGTTTGTTGGGTCGTAAAGGCCGTAGCTCCCGGGCAGGCCTTCGTCGGTGAAGAAATGGGGTTCGTAAAGGTTCGGGCCGATGACGCTGTCGAGTTTCGCCAGGCACGCCTCGCGCTGAGTGTCCAGCGAGTAGTGCTCCTTAACCTGCTCTTCCGAGCTCACACGGGTATATACGGCCACTCTGAGCACTCTGGGGGCGGTTTGGGTCTTGCGGGACATCGTGGATCAACTCCTGCCGACGGATGGCGGCATCTTTATTTTATATATATGTAAATTGACTGTAAAGATACCACTAATTATTACACGGTAATTATACTTATAAAGCATGCTTGACGGGCCCGGCGAGGCAATCTGCCGGGCCCATCCTTTACGCCGCGGAATTGCGCGCCGTCTCGATGGCGCCCAGGGCGAGGTAGGTCACGATCCAGTCCAACGTCTGTACTTGCTCCGGTGTCTGCGCATCGTCGGGAGCGAGCTTCAGGGCGATCGGTACAGGCTTCGCCTCTGGGCTCTCCGTCGGCTCCGCGATTGCAGCCGGCACCACCGGCTCGTCGTCGAACAGTCCCAGTTGCGGATCGGGCGGGGCTTGTCGGCGACTGGAGCGGGCGGTGTACGGCGAACGCCCCCGTCTGGGTGTTAGCGTCTCACTCATCACCCTCACCCGCCCCGGCGCCGAGACGGAGCAGCTCCACGGCTTTGCGTTTCGACTTCACGTCCGAGTGCACATACACGCTCGTGACCGAGATGTCGCTGTGCCCCATGAGGCTCATCACCGTGCCCAGGTCCACGCCTGCTCGTATGAGACTGGTAGCGTAGGCATGCCGCATGGAGTGGAGCGAGTAGCCCCTGTCCGCGAGCCCGGCCCGCCTGAGCAGGCGCTCGAAGATTCGTCGCAGGGCGGTGGTCCCCAGGCGGGTGCCCTTGCGGGTGATGATGAGTGGCCCCGGCGCGGTCCCTCGGGCCGCGAGGTACTCATGAAGCACCTGCTTTACGGTGACCGGTAGTGGGATCTGCCGGAACTTGTTGCCCTTGCCGCGCACCGTGATCTCGGCGAGGTCGCCGGGCGTCTCCCCAACTTCCAGGCTCAGCAGTTCAGCTCTGCGCAGCCCCGCGCCGGCCAGCAGGTACGCGATGGCCTTCTCCAGCGGGGTCTTCGCGGCTACCAGGATGCTGGCCACCTCCTGCGGTGACGGACACTTCCGCTCAGCCCTTGCGCGCTTTGGGAGGGGAAGCTCGTCGCACGGATTGCTTTCGAGTTCGCCGCGCTTCACCAGGTAACCGAACCACCCCGACAGCGCATGCACCCGCCGCCGGATCGTGTTCGGCGACAGCTCCGCCTGGCTGGCGATGTAGTCCATGAGCAGCGCCGGGGCCACCTGACCTGCTCCAGCAATGGGCTGCTTTTCCTCGCACCAGCGCAGGAAATGCCGGATGTCGCTGTCGTATGCCGCCAGCGTGTTCGGGCAAAGACGGCGTACGGCACGCAGGTGCTGGAGGTAGAGGCTTCGCGCGCTCTCCCCGCTCTCGGCACCCCGCCGCACATCACCGCTTCTCGGGTCGATCGCCAACATGTCTATCACTTGATCCATTGTTGTCTCCAGTACGTGACCATCCCGGTCTCGCGGACCGCCCAGCGGCTCTGTCCGAGACTGACTGGCACGTTGATGTTTGATCTTCTCGGTTCCGGGCTTCCTGGTCCTCGTACTAGGAGCGCTGCACAATGATCCCTGGACTCTGAACCGTGATCTGAGATATTATGTCATTATTATTAGGCTTTGATCCCTGCACCGCTGTTCCTTGTCCTCGCGCAATTTTTCCCTGTTTTATGGCGATTATATGCCCTGATGCTGTCCTGCGTGCTTAGGATATCAACCATGTAACCGCCTGTCACTTCTGACACTAATGCAGATTACTGTCATTATTTAGGAGAAAAGCCCTATGCGTCTGCCCGAGGAGATCGTGCGCAACCTGATCAGCGTCCGCGGCATCACAAGCACTCTCAGGCATCCCGGGGACGGGGACTTCCGAACCCATCCGCTGCTCCTGCCCCGGACCGAAGAGAACGACGCAGAAATCGACTACACGCGCCTGAAGGTGCAACTCCCCCTGCACCTGGGCAAAGAGCCGCAACGGCCTGTCGAGGAGCTGATGGTTCCCCTCAGCAGACTATGCAGACGACACAACCGGGCAATGAAACTGGGGCAGTGGACGTACGAGTGGTACTACCTGGAACTGCTGGATCGAGACGGGGTTTTCCAGCCGATCTGCTGGGTGAGTACCGAGCTGTTCGACACGCCATTGCACGACGACCGGCCTTGCCGCTGGCCGCCCCGGGCAATGGTGGAGAGGATTGGATACCTGCGCCAGCTGCGGACCATGGACCAGCTGGGAAAACAGGAGGACACTCCGGGATACTCGGAAGCGGAGCTGACGAAGGACTGGCGGAACTGGCTGGTTAAGACCTGGGCCGCCTGCGAAGAGGACTGGCTGCGGGACAAGCAACTGACATATCGGAAAGTGGCGCCCTGGACCCGTCAGCTTGACTACGACGGGCTGCCGCGCTGGACGCTCCCGGACTGGCCGGACCCGGAACAGGCCGAGACTCCCCTGTGGCGAGACCGCGCCGCCACGGACTACCCCGGCCTGTACTGGCGCATGATCCCGCTGTACGACCGGCGACAGATCTGGCGCGTCTGGGAGCAGATGAAGATGGAGCTATACGCCACCTCCATCTTCAACCCGGCCGCGAAGCCGCAGCAGGACGCCAGGCTGTGGGCGCGCCTGAAGGAACGCTTCCCCGGCCGCTTCGAGCACATGTCCCGGCGCCGGTACGCCATACGCCTGCGCGAGCAGCGCGTCCTGGAATGGTGCCGGGAGGGCAAGAACGGGTGGGAGATCGCGCGGCTCCTCGTTTCGGAGGGGCTATACCCGATGGGCGCAGAGCATGAGGAGGAGCGCACCGGCGCTTTGGCCGGTTCCCAGAGGGAACTCCAGGAGTATGCTCGCCGCGTCGTCGGCCGCATCAAACGGCGCCTGCGAGATGAAGGACTCATCGAAGCTGGCAAGGCCGGAAGGCCGAGGAAGAAGGGGTGACGCAGTTCACGGGTGCCTGCACGGCAGATCCCGCTCAGATCCTGATCCCAAGTCACGGTCGTGGGGTGTGTCGCAACAGAGCGAACGCCTTGTCTGCAGAAGGCCACTCCCGATCAGCGACGAATAGATGCACAACTATCTCCGAAGAACCGCTTGGACGGAACGCGGACCTGAGGGGGGAGCCGTATGTCCCAAGCCCACCGGGTGCTTCAGCTGCTCAGGAACATGCCCATCGGGACGGGCACGCCCCGCAGTACTGCTGCCGCTCTCGCAACTGAGCACGGCGTCACTCTCAGAACCATCCACAGAGACATAGCGGAACTCCAGGATGCCGGCTTCGCCGTGTGCAACGAGGGGCACGGCTACTACCTTCTTCCGACGCAACACACAGGAAGAGCCGGGCTCGAAGATGAGCAGGTTGCGCTGGTCCTGTACGCGCTTCGATGGGCCGAATGCGTACTGCCGCCGAACTAGGCGCGCGAGCTGTCCGAGTTGCTGCCGCGGATTTTGGCATGCCTCGGCAACCGCGCGTCAGTGATGGCGTTGGAGACCGGGCCCGACCTCGCTCTGCGCCCATCACGGACCGACGGGACTGCAGGTCCGGCAGACCTGCTCACGGCACTCCGCGCCCGGGAGCTCAGCAAGAAGCTGCGAGGCTTCTACCATTCGCCAGACCGCGCTGAGCGCACGGAGCGCGTGCTGCACCCGTACGCGATCGTCTACCGGGGAGACGCTCACTACCTTGTCGCTTACTGCGAGCTGCAGCATGACCGTCTGACCTTCCGGCTTGACCGATTCTCCGAGCTCGAGGTGCTGCATCAAGATGCAGATATCCCCGACGACTTTGACCCCGATGAGCACTTTGCTGGTGCGTGGCAAGTCACTGGCGGACGGCGCCACACGGTTCGGCTGCGTTTCACCGGCCGCGCCGGACGCAGACTGCGCGGCCAGAGCCTGCATCCGACCCAGAGAGTCCTCGAGACGACGGCGAATGGCCTGTCGGTCGAGTTCCATGTGGCGGTAACCGACGAGTTCCGTTCCTGGATCCTGAGCCACGGCGCCGGGGTGGAGGTCATTTCGCCCCTTTCCCTCCGTCGCGAGGTGATCAAAGAGGCCAGCCAGATCCTTGCGAATCACCCGGTTGACTGACAGGATGTGTCAGGGGGGACGCATATGCTCCGTAGTGTGGCCTGTTCGTCTCCGACAGGAACATGCAGTGGCTGGGTGAGCCAGCACCGCGGCTGGGGAGGGTGACGGAATGAGGCAGCTCTGGGCGAAACTGGGGGCGAACGACAACGCCGACTGGCACCCGCTGGTGTGCCACTGTCTGGACACAGCAGCAGTGATCAGCGCCCTGTGGAACCAAGGCTTGCCCGGCGGCACGAAGCGTCGAATGGCACTGGCCCTGGGTGAGTCCGACCTGACGGTCGCGGGGCTGCTCATCTCATTCTGGGGCAGTCTGCATGACCTTGGCAAAGCATCCCCGGGATTTCAGATGCTCAGTCGTGCGCACCAGACCCGGCTCGAAGCACAGGGCTTTCGGTTCGCTCGCGCCAGGCACATTCCCCACGGCATTGTGACTGCCATCACCGCATCGGATCTGCTCCAGGGCCCGCATGCTCAACCCGGTGTAGCCGACGCGCTGGCCCGAGCCCTCGGCGGACACCACGGCCACATGCCGGCAGGAGCTGAGTTGTCGCAATCCGGACGGGCTATCGGCACAGGACGGTGGGACGAAGCGAGACGAGAGCTATGCCAAACGATGCATAGGCTGCTGTGCGCAGACCTTCCAACGATCCCGCCAGGCTTGTCGCCGCGCGATCATCCTTTCTACCTGAGTCTGGCCGGCCTGGTGTGCGTGGCCGACTGGATCGCTTCCTCGCAGGACCATTTTCCCTATTGCCCCGACCCTAGTGATCTTGACGCTTACCTGACAGTGGCTGGACGCAGGGCCCAGGAAGTGCTATCGCAGATTGGCTGGCTGGACTGGGCCGGCACCGGTGAGGCGTTGAGCCTCGAGAACCTGCTCAGTGGTGAAGCGCCACGCCCGATGCAGGCTGAAGTGGCGAAGATTGCGTCCGGGCTGGATGCCCCCGGCCTCGTACTGGTGGAAGCGCCGATGGGAGAAGGCAAGACGGAAGCGGCCCTTCTCCTTGTTGACCACTGGGGGCGCACGCTTCAGCAGCGTGGCTGCTATCTGGGGTTGCCCACGCAAGCGACCGCCAACGCCATGTTCGACCGTTTCGCTGATGGCTATCTGAAGCAACGCTACCCGGATGGGCCGGCTCCACTGGCACGCCTGCACGGGAACGCGGTGCTGGTTGCCAAGCGGCAGCTTCTGGCAGGCATCAACGAGGTCCACGACAGCGACGTCGGTGCAGCCGCATCCATACAGCCCCACGAGTGGTTCAGCTACCGGAAGAGGGGGCTCCTTGGCCCGTTCGGCGTGGGCACCGCCGATCAAGCACTCATGGGCGGTCTAAGAGCGCGGCACTCCTTCGTCCGCCTGTTTGGACTGGCGGACAAGACTCTCGTTTTCGACGAGGTGCATGCCTTCGACACCTACACATCAACCATCATTGACCGCCTCCTTCAGTGGGCAGCATCGCTGGGCTGCAGCGTCGTCCTCCTGTCAGCAACACTGCCGCGTTGCCGACGCGCCGCTCTGCTCCGCGCGTACGGAGGCGAAGAACTAGTGGTGCCCGACGCATCGTACCCGCGGGTCACATGGGTGACGAGGGGCGAGGCGCACTCGGTTCATTGCCCGGCGGCACATCGAAGACGCATCACGCTGAAGTGGGTACCCAGCGATCTGGCGGAGACCGCGCGTCTCCTTGCGGATAGTGTCCGGACCGGCGGCTGTGCGGCCTGGGTCTGCAACACGGTCGGCCGTGCGCAAGAGGCATACCGTCTCCTGCGCAACCTGCTGGAGGGTTGCGGCGACGTGGAACTGGGGCTGCTGCACGCCCGTATGCCTTTCGCGGAACGTGACCGGCGCGAACGCAAGGCAATCGGCCAGTTCGGCAAGGACCGGTCCCACCGCCCTCCCGCATCCATATTGGTGGCCACGCAGGTGATTGAACAGAGCCTCGACCTCGATTTCGACCTGATGGTAACGGACACCGCACCCGTTGACCTCATCCTTCAGCGCAGCGGACGCCTGCATCGGCATTACCTCCCATCGCGGCCCGCAGGCCTCGACGAGCCCACGCTCTGGCTGGTCGGCCCCGAGATCGCCCCCAACGGCCTGCCGGACTTCGGCACGTCGGGAAGCATCTACGGGTCGTACCTGCTCTTGCGAACGTGGGCACTGCTCCGGCACCGCGTAGAGATCATCCTGCCCGACGACGTGGAGCACATTATCGAGGCCGTGTACGGTGAGGGGAGCGACCCTGTCGAAGGCCCACTCGCCAGAGCGATGAACGAGGCGGAGCAGGAGGAGGCTCAGCGCCGTCAGAGCCTTGAGGTCCGCGCAAAGCAGGTGCTGTTGCATCGCCCCGACATCGATGAAGACTTCGCGTCCCTCACCCAGCGAATGGAACTGCGCGACGAGGAGGATCCCGGCCTGCACCAGGCTTTTCGCGCCATGACGCGCTACTCAGATGTGCCCTCGGTCACCATTGTCTGCCTGCACCGGATCGGAGGCAACCTGTGTGTAAAACAGGACGGCGAGAGCGTGCCGGTGGACATGAACAAGCTCGACGATGATGCGACACTGGTCGCGCTTCTTGATCAGAGCGTCAGCATCTCGGGGTGGCGCGTGCATCAGCACTTCACCAAGCACGACGACCGCTCTCCGCCGTGGAAGCGAAACAGTCTGCTGCGGCACACTTACCCTGCGGTCTTTGACGAAAACGGCGTGTGCCGCTGCGAAGATTTCACGATCTATTACGACGGTGCGCTTGGGATAGTCCTGCGGTACAGCCACCATGACGGAGGTGATCAGGGTTGATTCCTCGCTTCTGCCTCATATCGCAACCGTGGATTCCGTGCATCCTTTGCGACGGGACACAGCGGGAGTTCGGGCTGCTGGAGGTGTTGGCTCGAGCTTCAGACATACGCGAGATCAGTGATCCGTCTCCGCCGGTCACGGTCTGCATCCACCGTCTACTGCTGGCGCTCCTGCACAGGAACTTCGGGCCGCGCAACACCGACGAATGGGTAGGCCTGTGGCGCGCCGGCAAATGGGATACACGCCGGCTGGAGGCGTACTTCGCCGAATGGGAGACCCGCTTCGACCTTTTCGACAAGGAGCGGCCGTTCTACCAGTCACCCGGGATGCCTGACAAGATGCGGAAGTCGGTGGCCCTTCTACGCATGCAGGCGGCATCAGGAAACAACGCTACGCTATTCGACCACAGCCTCGATCGCGCTCCGGCCCCAGCCACTCCTGCTGAGGCGGCCAGGCTTGTACTCGCGCAGCAGGGCTTCAATCTTGGCGGTCTGACCGGCACGGAACAAGGACGCGCCTCAAGTACGGCCGCTCCCATTGCCGCCAGCGCGTCAGTCCTGCTGAATGGCAGCAGTCTGTTCGAGGGCCTCGTGCTGTCTCTTCTGCCGGCCACCGTGTATGAAGACGACTTCCCCGGGGTCGGCGCCGACGTCCCCGCATGGGAACGGGATACCCCCTGCAGGACTGAAATCCGCGCGCCGGCGGGCTACCTGGACTACCTGACCTGGCAGAGCCGTCGCATCTGGTGCATCCCCGAGGAAGATGGCGCCGGCGGCGTGCATGTCATCACGGCAATCCTCAGCACCGGCTGTGAGTTCCCCCGAGACTACACGCCGGTGGACCCGTTCATCGCCTACCAGCGTCGCGAGAGACCCGCCAAGGGCCAGGAACCGTGGGGCGCATTGCGCTTCAGCGAGACGCGGGCGATCTGGAGGGACAGCCTGGCGCTATACCGCTCGATCCCGGATCGCGCGGTGCGCCCGAGAGTCCTGGACTTCCTGGCGAACTTGACGCGCCGCGGGGACCTCTCTCAGAGGACTGCCTGCGACCTCTCGCTACTGGGCCTTGGCAGCAACCAGGCGAAGATCCTCCTCTGGCGCCACGAACGCCAGCCGTTGCCGCTGCGGTACCTCGTAGATGAGGACCTCGTGAAATCACTGGGTACATGTCTCCAGGACGCCGAGGAAGGGCACGACGCGCTTGAGAGGGCCCTGAGGAAGCTGGCCGGCCTCACCCTGAGTCCGGACGATGAAAAGAAAGCCGACAAGGACCTGGTGCGACGCCTCGCCGACAGCTACGACGCCCGGCGCCGCTACTGGGCGCTGCTCGAACCCGAGTTCCACCGGCTCGTGGTGGAACTGGCCGAACTCGACGACAGAGAAGAGCGCGAAGACGAATGGACGAGCCTGGTATGCACAACCGCCGAGCAGTGCTTCGATGCCACTGGACGCGGCCTCAAACTCGATGCCCGGTCCCTGCGCGCGATGACTGCCGCCCGGGGCCTGCTGGCGTACGAGCTTCGCCAACTCATGCAGAGAACCAGCCAGGAGGTGAACCATGCCCAAGCCGACTGAATTGCAAGCCAGTTTCGTGGCGCACCTGAAGGACCTGGCCGACCGTGAGGATCGCGGCGCTCTTGCCGCACTCCGTCGCGGTCTCGGCAAGCCGCCGGGCACCGCCCCGGAAATGTTCCGCCATGTTATCCCCTGGACGTCCCATCTGACCTCGGCCGAGGAAGACCGCTTCTTCCTGGTGGCGTCGCTCTTTGCGCTGCACCCTGTCACTTGCACCAAAGGGAATATGGGTGAGGCGTTCAGACGCATTCGCATCGCCGCAGGCGGTGGCGATGTCGCTGACAGTCTGGAGAAGCGCTTCGTTGCCCTGCTCAACGCGCACCGTGAGGACCTGCCCAACCACCTGCGGCACGCAGTGGCTCTCGCTCAGAGCCACAGTATCCCGGTCAACTGGGCGCAGCTGATCCGAGACCTGGATTACTGGGATCATCCTGACCGTCTTGTCCAGAGAGACTGGGCCCGCCAGTACTGGGGCCGTACGCGGGCTGAAGAGCCGGACGTCGACACTGATAGTTCCGAGGAACCCAGCTAAGGGGGTCGAAAGTCATGTTCGTCGAGCTCCACCTGATCCAGAATTTCGCACCATCCTGCCTCAACCGCGACGATACCAACAGCCCGAAGGACTGCGAGTTCGGTGGATTCCGCCGGGCGCGCATCTCCAGCCAGTGCATCAAGCGGTCGATCCGACATCACCCGGCATTCGCGGAGGCGGTTGCTTCCGGAATCGGGACCCGCACCAAACTCCTGGCAGATGAACTCGCCAAGCGCCTTGCCGCGGCCGGGAAACCCGAGGACCAGGTCAAGACGGTCTGTCTCGCTGTGGTCGAGGCCCTCGTGGGCAAGTTGCAGGGCGAAAAAACCGCTGTGCTGGTATACCTGGGCGACGATGAGATCCAGCGCATCGCGGACATTATCACCGGAGCCTGGGACAGCCTGGCAGTCCAGGTCGCTGAGCAGGGCGACGCTGGAGCCAAAAGCACACCCAAGGCACTGGCCAACGCGGCCAAGGAGATTGCCAAGGAGTTCAAGAGCGGCACGCAGGCAGCAGACATTGCCCTGTTCGGACGCATGGTCGCTGAGAACGCCAACATGAACGTCGATGCTGCCTGCCAAGTGGCCCACGCCATTTCCACACACAAGGTCGCCATGGAGATGGATTTCTACACCGCGGTGGATGATCTTCCGCAGCCCGAAGAGGACACGGGCGCGGCAATGATGGGCACCGTGGAGTTCAACAGCTCCTGCTTCTACCGCTATTCGCTCATCAACTTGGACAAGCTCGTGGACAACCTCGGCGGAGACGGGGACCTGGCGCGCCAGACTGTAGAGGCCTTCCTGCGCGCCTCCGTCGTCGCGATTCCCACCGGCAAGCAAAACTCCATGGCCGCCCAGAACCCTCCCAGTTTCGTCTTCGCCACCGTTCGCGAAGGAGGGGCTCCGTGGTCCCTCGCAAACGCCTTCGAAAAGCCGGTTCGAGCATCAGAGCGCGGCGGCGGTCTCGTGGCCCAATCCATCGAGGCGCTGGCCTCGTACTGGTCGCGCCTCACTGCCATGTATGGCGACACATCTCTCGTGGCCAAGGCACTATGCACCACCGAAGACGCGTCACTCAACGGCCTGTCGGATGTGAAACTCGCCAGCGTCGATGATGTCATTTCGGCGGTCCGGACAGCCATCGAGGCAGGTGCATGACCATGCCCGTCCTGCTCCTGCGTCTGGCAGGTCCAATGCAGTCCTGGGGCACCCAGAGCCGCTTCACCGTGCGCGATACCGGCCGCGAGCCTTCCAAGAGCGGCGTAATCGGCCTGCTGTGCGCCGCGCTGGGCATCGACCGCGAAGATGATGAAGCCCTGAAGCCTCTAGCTGCGTTGCGCATGGGGGTCCGTGTGGACCGCGAAGGGCTCATTGGCCGCGACTATCACACCGCCGGAGGCGGCAGCGTCCCCGGCCGCAAGCACTATGGAGTCATCAAGGCCGATGGCTCAAAGGGCGAGACCGTGGTCTCCACTCGTTACTACCTCGTGGACGCCGAGTTCCTGGTGGGGCTCGAGGGCGAAGACGTGTCCCTCCTCTCACGCTGCCAAGATGCCCTGGGTGCGCCGCACTGGCCGCTGTGGCTGGGGCGCAAGTCCTTCCCGCCCGGTCTGCCCATTCAGTTGCCGGATGGTCTGCGGAGCGATGACCTTGACAATGCCCTGCGTCAGTACCCCTGGCGACCCACGCATGACGGTGACCTGCCCCGGCATCCGCTCCGGCTTGTAATGGAAACAGACGACCCCACAGTCGCCGTCCGCCGCGACCAGCCCATCTCCTTCCGCAACGGCGCTAGAGCCTTCGCTCTGCGCTACGTGGAAACCCGGCTGCTGCCCGTGAACCAGATCGTTGTCGGAGGTGACGTGCCATGTACCTGTCTCGACTGATCCTCGATCCCCGATCTCGCCAGGTGCGAGCGGAACTGCTGAACCCATACGAGATGCACCGTACCCTCTTGCGAGCCTTCCGGGCGAAGCGCGATGCTGCCGGGGTTCTCTACCGCGTGGAAAGCGACCGCAGAACAGGCGTTCCCACGGCATTGGTACAGTCGGCCATCGAACCCGATTGGTCCGCCCTGACGCAACTCGACCGGTACCTCCTGGCAACTGACCTGGATAACCCGGCTTACAAGCAACTCACGCCGGCCTTCTCCACTGGCCAGGTTCTTCAGTTCCGCCTGCGAGCGAATCCCACGGTGAAGCGCGACGGCAAGCGACTGGGCCTGCTTGAGGAGCAGGCCCAGGCCGCGTGGCTTGCACGGAAAGCTGAGGGCGGTGGGTTCCGCATCCTATCCTGCGCTATCGTACCCGAGGGCCTTGGGTCGGCAGCCAAGCACGATCGAGGCCACCGTGTCCAAGTGTCCCACTTCGCCGTCAGATTCGACGGCATCCTTCAGGTCACCGAGCCCGACCTGTTCCTGCGGACCCTGCAATCTGGAATCGGGCCCGCCAAAGCCTTCGGGTTCGGGCTTCTGTCGGTGGCGCCCTGTCGGTAGGGGGGAATTGTGTGGATAACCTGAGATCGCTGCCCAAGTTCCGCGACGGGCTCAGCTACCTGTACCTGGAGCACTGCCGCATCGACCAGTGCGACAAGTCCGTCTCCTTCCATGACAAGGACGGGGAAACGCCGGTACCCGCGGCTTCCGTGGCCGTGCTCATGCTCGGGCCCGGCACTTCTATTACCCAGGCCGCAATCCGCGCCCTGGCCGACAATAATACGCTGGTCATCTGGTGCGGCGAGGAGAACGTGCGCTTCTACGCCTGGGGCACCGGAGGCACCCGCAGCGCCCGGGCAATCCTCGAGCAAGCGCGGTTGGCCAGCGATGACCAACTCCGTCTGCAGGTGGTGCACCGCATGTACCGCATGCGGTTCGATGAGAGGCTGGACGCGGACATGGACATCCAGCAACTGCGGGGCAAGGAAGGCATGCGCGTTCGCGCGGCATACAGACGGGCAAGCGCCGAGAGCGGGGTCCCCTGGAGCGGCAGAAATTATGATCGGGGAAGCTGGTCGGCGGCAGACCCCGTCAACCGCGCCCTTTCCGCCGCCAATTCCTGTCTGTATGGACTGTGCCATGCCGCGATCCTTTCCTCCGGGTTCAGCCCTGCCCTGGGATTCATCCACACGGGTAAGCAACTGTCTTTCGTGTACGACATCGCCGACCTGTACAAGGCCGAGATCACTATCCCCGTGGCTTTCCAAGCGGCGAAGGATGGCCCCGCCGACATTGAGCGGCGTGTGCGCCTCGCCTGCCGTGACCTGTTCCGCGAGACGCAGTTGCTCAAAAGGATTATCCCGGACATCTTCGCGGCCTTGGGGCTGCGCGAATTGGCGGACGAGGAAGACCCGTACGCGGAGGACGCAGCCAAGCCTGCGGACCTTTGGGACCCCACTGGAGGCGACGGTGAGGGACTCTCAGATCGCCTGATCTGATCTGCTCAGAGCTTCCGGGCGGTTGCATCTGAGGAGGTGAGCCGTGGTTGTCCTGATTGTGGAACGAGCAAAACCCGGTCTTAGGGGGGAACTGAGCCGGTGGATGATCGAGCCACGGGCCGGGGTGTTTGTGGGGCGCATATCGGCCCTGGTGCGTGATTGTCTCTGGGAGAAGGTCTGCCGAGAGGTCGGTGATGGCGGAGCGATTATGATCTACGGAGCCCAAACGGAACAGGGGTTCGCCATACAGACGTTCGGTGAGACCCGCCGTGAGATCGTAGACTATGAGGGGCTATTCTTGGTCAGAAGGCGCCTGGATGGCTGATTCTGCAGTGTATTCCCCACACCCGTGGGGATGGACCGATGAACTCAATCTTCTCGACAAGCTCCAGGTCGTATTCCCCACACCCGTGGGGATGGACCGCCACCAGCGCATTGACGGAGATGATATGGAAAGTATTCCCCACACCCGTGGGGATGGACCGCGAGGCGAGCTGCGGGTATCCGGCAGGAAGACGTATTCCCCACACCCGTGGGGATGGACCGTACGGGCTATCAATCCGCCTGTTCCAGCCTGGCGTATTCCCCACACCCGTGGGGATGGACCGGCCAGCGAAGCGATGCGCAAGGCGTCCGCTGAGTATTCCCCACACCCGTGGGGATGGACCGAAGATCGCGGTGGGCGTCCCGTCCATCAGGTACGTATTCCCCACACCCGTGGGGATGGACCGACGCCGGAGAAGACCACAAAGCCCGACTGGGTGTATTCCCCACACCCGTGGGGATGGACCGAAGCAGACCCCGCAGGCAGCCGGGCAGCTATCGTATTCCCCACACCCGTGGGGATGGACCGAATCATTGCTAAGATCAATAGAAACCACATTCGTATTCCCCACACCCGTGGGGATGGACCGCTCTGCAAGCACGTGCCGGGGCAGGCGTACCCAGTATTCCCCACACCCGTGGGGATGGACCGGGACAGCGCGAGGTCCAGGAGTTCCGTCACGAAGTATTCCCCACACCCGTGGGGATGGACCGCCCACGTGTCCGGCGCTTGGACCCACGATAAGGTATTCCCCACACCCGTGGGGATGGACCGTACCGCGCGCCCTGGGCATGCTGGCAGAGCATGTATTCCCCACACCCGTGGGGATGGACCGACGGCGGAAAGCCAGTTGCGCCTGATTGCCCAGTATTCCCCACACCCGTGGGGATGGACCGGACTGTGAGGCCAGCGCCATTAGCAGCATTGGCCGTATTCCCCACACCCGTGGGGATGGACCGCGAAAGGCGCGCCGAGCACTTCTGGCCATTGTGTATTCCCCACACCCGTGGGGATGGACCGGAGTGGAGCAAGCCGATGGCGACGAAGACGCGGTATTCCCCACACCCGTGGGGATGGACCGATGTATTTGTAAAAGTACCAGCTAATCCTGAAGTATTCCCCACACCCGTGGGGATGGACCGATGGAGTTTTCTACAACGGACACATCCCAGACGTATTCCCCACACCCGTGGGGATGGACCGCGAACGGAAATGTCTTCCCGGCCCGGTTGCCCGTATTCCCCACACCCGTGGGGATGGACCAACCTCATGGTCAGAAGAAACAGAACTCCATGAGTATTCCCCACACCCGTGGGGATGGACCGTTATCCAGAAGATGCGGGCCGATATTCTCTCTAGTATTCCCCACACCCGTGGGGATGGACCGCCATTGCCAGATGGTGATGAGCGCGCGCCTGCGTATTCCCCACACCCGTGGGGATGGACCGTCTGTCCACTGTTTGACCTGTCCATCGGACAAGTATTCCCCACACCCGTGGGGATGGACCGCCGAGATGGTCGCCGTCCGCGACTGGTCGCGTGTATTCCCCACACCCGTGGGGATGGACCGCGGTTATTCGTCGCATCCACCCGCCCGGCTTCGTATTCCCCACACCCGTGGGGATGGACCGGCTACCTGCCGCGGCCCGGCTGGGTCAGACAAGTATTCCCCACACCCGTGGGGATGGACCGATGAAAACTGGCTTGGGCAGCCGTATTGCGGGGTATTCCCCACACCCGTGGGGATGGACCGAACCGGAGATTGACATCATGCCGACGTTGCTAGTATTCCCCACACCCGTGGGGATGGACCGCTCAGTCAAGTCTTCGGCGTCGCTAAGCGCATGTATTCCCCACACCCGTGGGGATGGACCGGTTGCAGAGACCTTCGGGCTGTCCCAAATGCGTATTCCCCACACCCGTGGGGATGGACCGAACTGCCCTTCGATCTCGCATCAATGGAAGATGTATTCCCCACACCCGTGGGGATGGACCGCGATATGGACCAGATTGAACGCGATTTTCGGGCGTATTCCCCACACCCGTGGGGATGGACCGCAGCGTGCGAGAGCCAATCAAAGCCGAAGCGCGTAT
>JABUFB010000030.1 GCA_013314775.1 Armatimonadota bacterium
GACGCTGACGGCATTTCGTCCGGAGGACGATTGGCCCAAGGCCCGTAGCCCCGTGCTTCAGCGCGGGGCACCTTCCGGCGGCGTTCACGGAGACCGTTTCGCCGGCCCGGGCGTCCTGGCGGACGCTAACGGCCGAGGGTTGGTTGGCCGAAGGCATGTAGGGCCCGCGCTGAAGCACGGGCCTGTGGGCCGGCGCTCCGTATCCGGAGCGTTTCGGCCCGGGCGTCCTGGCGGACGCTAACGGCCGAGGGTTGGTTGGCCGAAGGCATGTAGGGCCCGCGCTGAAGCACGGGCCTGAGGGGCCGGCGCTCCGTATCCGGAGCGCTTCGGCCCGGGCGTCCTTGCGGACGCTGACGGCATTTCGTCCGGAGGACGATTGGCCCAAGGCCCGTAGCCCCGTGCTTCAGCGCGGGGCACCTTCCGGCGGCGTTCACGGAGACCGTTTCGCCGGCCCGGGCGTCCTTGCGGACGCTGACGGCCGAGGGTTGGTTGGCCGAAGGCATGTAGGGCCCGCGCTGAAGCACGGGCCTGAGGGGCCGGCGCTCCGTATCCGGAGCGCTTCGGCCCGGGCGTCCTGGCGGACGCTGACGGCATTTCGTCCGGAGGACGATTGGCCCAAGGCCCGTAGCCCCGTGCTTCAGCGCGGGGCCACTCGGGGGACGTTAGCGAGAGCATTTCGTCCGCAGGACGATTGGCCCAAGGCCCGTAGCCCCGTGCTTCAGCGCGGGGCCACTCGGGGGACGTTAGCGAGAACATTTCGTCCGGAGGACGATTGGCCCAAGGCCCGCAGCCCCGTGCTTCAGCGCGGGGCACTGTCGGCTTTCGCGCCGGGCGTAACCCGCCGGGCAGGAACTTGCTTTCGCGACGCGAAATGACCCCGCGTACGTCCTGATCCGCGCAATTCCTGGAGGCGACTATATATGCCCGACCCCATCCGCTACGGGATTCTTGGCCTCGGCATGGGCTACTCTCGCGCGAAGCTTGCCCATGACTACCCCAACGTGGAAATCGGCTGCGTCTGTGCGCTGGATGCGGATCGCGCCAAGAACGTGGCCCAGGAGTTCGGGTGCGCCTGGACCACCGACTATGAGGAGATGCTGGGGCGCGACGACTTGGACGTCATCGGTGTCTGGACGGCCAGCGGCGATCACTGCCGGCACGCCACCATGGCTCTGGAAGCCGGATTCCACGCGAGCACTACGAAGCCTATGGATATCCGCGTCGCTGCCTGTCAGACTGCCATCGCGGCCGCGGAGAAAGCAGGGAAGGTACTGGCGGTGGATTTTGGCCTTCGCTATGAGCCCAATGTGCGCAAGGTGCGGCAGGCCTTGCGCGACGGGGTGATAGGGCGCGTGTTGTTCGCTGATCTGCAGATGAAATGGATGCGCACTCAGGACTATTACGATGGTGGGGAGCCCGCGGGCTGGCGCAGCCGAACCGAAACGGAGGGTGGCTCCATCGCCAATCAGGGCGTGCACATGATCGACGAATTATACTGGCTTCTCGGGCCGGTGAAGACAGTGGAGTATGGACGGCGTGGGACCCTCGCCCATGACATCGAGACCGAGGACTACTGCGCCGCCAGCCTCACTTTTCAAAGCGGCGCCTGGGCCCTGATCGAGACCACCACCAGCGCTTTCCCCAATCGCGGGACGAAGATCGAGATCAATGGCTCCGAAGGCTCGATTCTGATGGACGGCGACAGGAACATCCAAATCCTGCGCCGCAACGGTGACTCAATTCCGCTGGATGACATCGTTGTGGACGAGGACTGGCCGGTTCACATTCTCGACGATATGTACCGCGCAATCCGCCTGGGCAAGACTCCGGCCTGCCCGGGTATTGAGGGCATGCGGTCGGTGGAGATCGTGGAAGGCGTGTACTCCGCAGCCGATTCCGGCGCCAAGGTTGAGCTCAACCAGCCCCCGGCGAGTGGCTGAACGGGCGGCGTGAGCTGCGTATCCCGCGCATCAGCGTCGGGCAAGCCGCGTCTGAAACTGCCGAAAGAAGGTCCATCTCATGCGCATCTGCATCGTGCTGCCAATGCTCCTTCTCGCCTCAACCGCGTGCCTCGCGGATGAGTTTGTGGACAAGTTCGCCAAGTACGGCGACGGCGCGGATGGCTCCCCGAACTGGGATGTACCCGGCGTCATCTGGGAGGTGCGAAACGAAGCCATGCAGTTCGACGGACCACCCAGCACTGTTTTCCTGAAGGACCGGCCGCGTTACGGGACCATCACCGTCGAAGCGGTGTTGACCATCAGCAAGGCGACATCGGATGGCTGGAAGATCGCCGGTGTGTCGGTCTGGGACAGCAATGATCGCTACTGGCACCTGGCGCTTGTTGAGTCTCCGGATACCGACGGCGCGAAGCATTTCTGCGAGCTTGCCCAGATGTACCAGGGCGAGTGGCCGTCCCAGGCCGGCGTGCGACGCACTGCAAACGAGGGAGGCCAGTTGCAGTGGGAGTATGGGAAGCCGTACCGGCTCACCATCTCGCTGACCCCGGATGGCATCGAAGGCCGGGTGCTCGATGAGGCCCAGGCCGAGGTCGCTCACATTGCGTACGAGTTCACTGGTGCGGAACCCACCATTGGCCGCCCGGCACTGCGGGCATCGGGATTCCGTGGCTTCTTCGATGATTTTCGCTTCACCGGAACCGACCCGGTTCCGGACGCCGCTCCCGAGGAAGTCACGTACCCGCCGTATGATGTGGCCGCGTCTGACGTGTTCACATCGGAAGCCACCGGCTTTTTCCGCACTGAAAACCGCGACGGGCGCTGGTGGCTGGTGGATCCGAAGGGCAGAGCGTTCTGGGCGATCGGCACCGACCACTGCCGCTACAGCGGGCACTGGTGCCAGAAATTGGGCTATGCGCCATATGGCCGAAACAATGATGCGAAGTACGAAAGCCGCGAACAGTGGGCGGAACTCGCCACGGACCGGCTGAAGTCCTGGGGCTTCAACCTCCTTGGCGCGGGAAACGGGAACGAGTGCCGTTACAGGGGCCTGGCGCATACGGATTTCGTGGCCTTCGGCAGCAACTTCTCGTCGTACGACGACATCGTTCCGAAAACCACCTGGACCGGTTTCCCCAACGTCTTCAGCCCGAAATGGCCGCGATACTGTGACCGGACAGCCCAGCAGGCAGTGCGCCAGAGCAGGACAGACCCATGGTTGTTCGGCTACTTCCTGGACAATGAGCTTGAGTGGTATGGGAAGTCCCACCGGGAAGAGGGCATGTTCGACGAGGCCATGAAGAAGCCCGCTGACCACACGGCGAAGATCGCTCTGGTGGATTACCTGCGCGGTTTGCACAAGACCATCGAGGACTTCAACGCCGCCTGGGGGACGAACCTCGAGTCTTTCGAGGACATCCTGGCGCGCCAGGAGCTCAGCGGCACCAACCTGCAACGGGTGCGCGACGACAAGGTGGGCTTCGTGCGCCTGGTGGCCGAACTGTATTTCAAATACACCACCGAGGCTATCCGGAAGCACGACCCGAACCACCTGATTCTCGGCTGCCGCTTCGCCGGGAACGCGCCGGCGGGGATCTGGGACATCTGTGGCAAGTACTGCGATATCGTGACCTTCAACTATTACGGCCGGGTGGACCTGGACAAAGGCATCGCGCCCGGGCATGTGGAGATCTTCACCGATTACTACGAGCAGGCGAATAAGCCGCTGATGATCACTGAGTGGTCCTTCCCCGCGCTGGATTCCGGCCTGCCCTGCAAGCACGGAGCGGGCATGCGCGTAGACACCCAGGCGCAGAAGGCGGAGTGCTTCCGCATCTATCAGGAGATGTTCCTGCGCCTGCCCTTCATGGTGGGCAGCGACTACTTCATGTGGGTGGACGAGCCCGCCCTGGGCATCTCTGACACCTTCCCTGAAGACAGCAACTACGGTCTGGTGAACGAGCGGGACGAGGTGTACGAGGAACTCACCCGGATGGCCACGCGCATCCACGCTACGGCATACTCTCTGCACAATGGAGAGTACCCGGAGATCGGGATGGACGGCGTGGGTACGGCGTTCAACCGCGGAAAAGTGGATGCGACGGTTGAGGCCCGCATCATCCGTGACGGCGTTTTGGAGCGTCGCGAGCTGAAACTCGCGGCAGGCCGCGAGATTGCGCTGGACCTGCCCGCGCCGACTGCTCCCGGAGCACACCTGACCGTGGTGGAACTTGACCCGGACCGCAAGACCCCTGACGCGGACCGCGAGAACAACCGGGCGGTGAAACTGGACTGGGTGCCCGGGCTCAAGGCGCCCGAAGGCTTCAAGGCTGACAGCTGCGTGGCGCTTCTCGTCGCCAATCAGAGCGCGGAGGCACTGGAGCCTGCGGTGGCCATCGCGAAGAACCTGTGGTCGCGGTTTCTCGGATACAGCACGCCATTCGACCTTCGGCTGCAAGCAATCACCCCCGGCGGGGAGCCGGTGCCTGTGCAGGTATGCGGCACGGACCTTGTTTTCCTGCTGGAACGCCTTGAGCCATGGGGGTGCGCGACGCTGCTGGTGGGGTACGGCCCGGATAAGAAACCGCTGTCGCCCGGAGTGACTGTGGATGGGGCCGGCAACATCAGCAATGGTCGCCTCACCTTGACGGGACCTGCAGGTAGTTCCGGGAACCTGCTGGACCGGATCATGATCGACGGGCAGATGCTGGGGACGTACAACCCGCTGGTCTGGCAGGAAGTAAGCAGCCAAAACCTGTGGGTGCGCACGGACAGCGCGAAGCTGGATGTGGAGGTGGGCGAAGTGGGCGCGGTCATTCACGGAACCGCCACCGGTGGATCGGGCCGGCCCATTACGGCAGTGGATGACCAGGGCCGGCAGGAGGCACAACGCAGCGTCGCGGCGCCCTTCCGGGTCTCGCACGATATCATTCTCCCCGCGAAGACCAACTGGTTCCTTGCGCGCCTGGATTCCATCAAATGCCTGGACAGCGTGGACCAGCGGTCCTTCATGCTCAAGGGGTACTTCTTCTATCTGAACGGACTTATCGGAGGCAGTGCGGAGGGTGATGTGCCGGCATCCGAGACCCACCACGTGCCCAATTACTACGCGCTTCAGGGCGGTGCTTGGCAGGATGATGAGGCCGGGCTGGTGTTCGGCACCGTGCCGCTCAGCGAGCGCATCACCAGCCAGTTTTGGCTGTCACCCGATGGCGGGCAACATCCGGATGCCCGGCGAGGTTTGGACTTCCCGGTGACTCTGCAGCCCGGCACTGAGTGGCGCGATAGCGATCAGCCGTGGCTGCTTATCTACGGGGCGCAGTCGGCGGACAAGCCGTGGCTGGCCATGAATAAGCTCGGTGAAGCGCTGGAGGGGCTTGTGGTCGAGGTGAAGGATCTCTAGGAAATCAGGGGCGTTGGGAGGCTGGCATTCGTTTCCGGCGCGGCCAGCACATCAGGACCCGCCGGAAATGCTCGTGCGCTGCTCCGCGAGACAGGGCTACCCCGCCCGGGTCTCTACTGTGCCCGCCGGTCTCTCTCGGCCAGCTTGTACCTGGGGTTCGTCACCACGGTGACGTCGATATACTCAGCCCGCGCGCCGCGCTTGCGAAGATGCTGTTCGGTGGACGCAGCGATGATGACCTTGCGCACCATGTTATCCGGTCCGCCCAACAGAACAGGGGTCTTGTCCGGCGTTAGCATCCGGTAGTCATACGCGGTTCCGAGATCGAGGACGAAGCCTGGCTTCATTCCTGCCTGCCGCGCGCCGTCCATGCAGGCGAGGACCGTAGCCAGGCATTGCTGGTTCAGCCTGCCGCCGAGTATTCGTGGCACGCTGCTGCGGTCATCGACGCGTGGGTACTGCTTCCCGGGGGCGTGAGTCTGGAAGAGCAGGACACCTTCCTCATCCACCATCACGTAGTTTGAGCCACTGGTGAGCGCGAAGGCCGGGTTTCGTGGCTCCACATGCACCACGATGGCATGTGGAAGTTCACGGTCCACCCTTACCGACTTGACCCGTGGGCACCTGAGGGCCTGTTCGGCCAGGCTGCGGGTGGGGAAGAAGAGGGTGTTGGCGCGCTCTGGTACCGACAGGTATTCGCACACTTCTTTCTCCAGCGGAGCATCCCTGGAAGAGACACGGACCAGTCTGAGCGCGAGAGCGTCCGAACCCAGGAACCCTATCACGGCGGGCACCAGGACGACGAACGCGGAGGGGAGTAGAAAGCGGCGGATCTGCCGTCGCACGGCGCTGGCCGATGCGCCGCGGGGCGCGCGCCGATATGTGTCGTAGGTGGTCGCCATCACCATGACCTCCGCGCTGTAGATCAAGGCTGCGATTGGTGTGGGTCACTGGACGACAGACGTATCAGTAATCAATGGGCCGCGGCCAAGATCGCCGGCCCGATTTTCACGATGTCTCCCGCGCCAATGGTGAGCACCAGGTCATCCCCTGACAGCAGTGGCGCAAGGTAGCCCGGCACGTCCGCCATGTTCCGGACCAGGGATACCTCCTTGCCTGGTTCGGCGTCCTCGATGGCGCGCACGAGGTTGGTGATGTCGAACTCTGCGAGACCGTCCTCGCGGGGCTGGTAAATATCTGTTAGGACCACCAGGTCGGCGTTGGCGAAGGATGCGCCGAACTCATGAAGCAGGTCCCGTGTCCGGCTGCGCAAGTGAGGTTGGAACACGGCAATTATCCGCCCCGAATGTACCGACCGCGCTGCGGCAAGGACAGCGCGCAACTCCGTGGGATGGTGTGCGTAGTCATCCACCACACACAGCCCGTTCTTCGATCCGATGTGTTGGAATCGGCGGCCGATGGGCTCGTAGTTCGCCAGCGCTGCGCGGGCCGCGTCCATGTCCAGCCCGCAACCGAGGGCAACCCCGAGAGCAGCCAGGGCATTGCGCACATTGTGTTCGCCCACCGGCTTGATATGCACCTGTCCAGCGCGTTGCCCATCGATTAGCAGTTCGAAGAGCGATCCTGTCGGGCCCATCTGGATGTCCGTCGCAGACAGTTTCGCTCCTGTCGCAAGCCCGTACGAGATGAGACGCGCGGGAGCATTGCTGACCACGTCGCGCACATCGGAGGCGTCCGCGTTGTAGACGATGAATCCATTGGGATCGGCGATGCCGGCGAACTGCGCGAAGGCGTCCTTCACGGCGTCGAAGGTCTTGTAATTGTCGAGGTGGTCGGCCTCAACGCTGGTAATGACCTGCGAACAGCCCACGTAGTTCAGGAAGCTGCGATCGCTTTCGCAGGCCTCGAAGACGATGTGCTTGCCCTTTCCCAGGCGGTAGTTCCCCCCCAGGCGTGGGGATTCGGCACCCACGAACACCATTGGGTCGAGGCCGAGTTCGAGCAGGATCGTAGCCGCCATCGCGGTGGTGGTGGACTTGCCATGGGTGCCGGTGATACCGATGCTTACGCGGTCGCGGCACATCCAGGCAAGGAGCTCCGACCGGTGGTGAATGGGGATACCGGCATCCCTGGCTGCGCGTATCTCCGGGCTGTCATCAAGCACCGCGGTGGTGCGCACGAGCAGGTCTGCGCCGGCGATGTTCGCGGCATCGTGACCGACGAACACCTTCGCGCCTGCCTGCCTGAGATGATCCAGCGCCGGGCTCTCGGACATGTCCGAGCCGGAGACGGGGAACCCCATGTCCAGCAGAGCGTGTGCCAGCCCGCTCATGCTGATCCCGCCGATGCCGGCGAAAAATACATGCTGTCCGGGAGCCAGTTCCATGCGACGTCTCATCCAGTCATGAAAGCCGGCCCGGCGTCAGTGTGGAACGCGCCGGGCCCTTGCTTCGTGTGATCAGTCAGCCGCGGCAGATTGTAAACCAGCGTGCCCGGCCTTGCAAGTGGGGAGGCGGAGAGGGCGCAGGATGCACACTCGCCAACTCAAAGACGGCGTCGAGCGAGACGCTCGACCCACGCGACCTGGTCGGCAATCTCCTCAGCCTTCGCGTCCCTCAGGACGCCCGGCCGAAGGCCCCTAGCCCCGGGTTTCAATCCGGGGCACCGACGACCCACGCGGCGTGTGGGTGACCTCGCGCAGGCCGACCGTCCCGGTCGGCGGCTGTCTGGGCGACTGCGCTACCCCACAAAGGGCATCCGCACTCTCGCGCCGAAATGTCGCGGCGGACTTGCGCAAGTACGATCCGTCGGAGGTGCCCAAAATGTTTCGCAGCGCGCTGCCTCTCCTTGCTGCCCTCGCAGCCGTCTCCCTTGCCTGGGCCGAACCCGTGGCGGTCCTTCTCGACACGGCCCAGACGCTCACGGGCTGGGGAGCGGAGGATGGCGGCGAGTTCCCCGGCGCAACCACACAGTTGTCCCTGGTCAAGGACCCTGAGCGCGGCATGTCCGTACGCAGCCAGGTCTCTTTCGCGGGAGAGAGCCGCTATGGCGGGCTCAAGTGGTACGGGCGGATACCCGAATGCCGCGCGGTAGGCTGCTGGATCAAGATGGCGGACCGCTCCCGGGGCATGATCCGTGTGCGGGATGCAACCGAGCAAGAACATGCCGGCGGCTTCCAGGTTACCCAGGGACAGTGGACACGGGTTGAGATTCCCCTTGTCCCTGCGAGCTTCGGAAATCACTGGGGCGGCGCGAATGACGGCGTGCTCCATTTTCCCCTGCAGATCGTGCTCTTCGCAGCGACACGGGGACCCGACCAGGCGGAGATCCTGGCGTCCGATTTGTTCATGGTGGTGGATGACCCGGCCAAAGAAGGTCGCTGGACTTCAGAAATCGCCCCCGGCACCCCATCCGGCATTGCCTTTCCTGGGGAGCCGTCCACCTACTCCGTGCGGGTGCTCAATCGCCTTGAGGAGACCGCCACATGTCGCCTGAGTGTGTTGCGGCAGGGCATCGACCAAGAGCCGGAAGTGTTGCTGACTCGCGACCTCACCGTGGCCGGGTGGGACGCGGAGCAGGTGGATGTGCCCGTGCCTACCGGGGACATCGGCTACTGGCGCATCGCGGCGACCATGACGGATGCCGGCACGGGCGGCGTCAGCGAATCGGTGAGCGGCCTGGCGGTAGTGCCTGAACCCCGCTACTGGGGCCAGTTCGCACCTGACAGCTACTTCGGTATGCAGCACATCCAGGACATGGAAGCTGCCGAGCGCCTGGGGGCGAAGTCGGTGCGCATCGGGCCGGGCTGGCGCTGGGCGGAACCGCGCAAGGGCGAGGTGCTCTGGGAGCGCTACCTGGACCCGAGCATCCGGTCCGCGGTTGAGCACGGCATGGCCACGCTGTATACCGTGCAGGCGATCGCGCCGAACTGGGTAGCGTGGGAGGTCCCGAACAAGCCAAATCTGCGGAGTCTTGTGGACCCCGCGTTCATGGATGAATGGGAACGCTTCGTGCGGGACGTAGCGGCGCGGTATGGCGATTACATCACCGCGCTGGAGATCCAGAATGAACCGGACCTCACCTGCTGGCAACAACCCGGCCTGAGCTTCGAGGAGGGTGTGGACTACTACGCCCAATTGCTCCGGCACGGGCATGCCGGGGCGAAAGCGGGCAATCCGAATGTGCTGGTCACCGGGCTGGATGTCAGCGGCGGGGATTTCGACAGCGGTCTGCGGTACTCCCGGGCGGTGATGGCGAAGGCCGGCGACTGTCTGGACCTGTACACCGGGCACCCATACGCTTCGCCGCGATATTTCGGGCCCGGGCTGCATCCGCGCTGGCCGGTCAACAACCGGATGGCCGAGAAGTGCCGGGCCGCGCTGGACATGATGGAAGAGTTTGGCCGCCCCCGGCGCATGTGGGTGGGCGAGCTGGGCTGGGGCGTGCAGGCAACCGCCGACCCGCTCAGCATTTACTCCCTGGATTTTGCCGCCTGCATTACCCAGGCGCTCATCGCGGGCAAGAGCGTGCCGGGCATGGAGAAGTTCTCGTATTTCACCCAGGTTGGCTGCAATGAAGGCGGGCATGAGTACGGGCTGCTTCGGGGCCGGCCCATGTTCCCGCTGCCGGCCGCAATGGCCTACGCCGCCTGCGCCTGGGTGCTTGACGGGACGGAGCCGGTAGACTCGGCTGATGTGACGCCGGAAATCCATCGCTTCACTTTCGCCGGCAGGGAGCGAGACGAGCTGGTGGTAGTCTGGTGGAGCGACGGTGAGGCCGCGGCAATCACCCCGCCCGGGAGCGCGCCCGCCGGGATCTGGTACACGGGTATGCTCGGACGCATTGCAGATCCATCCCGCGGCGTGACCATCGGCCGGCTACCCGTCTATTGGGTGCTTCCTCTGCGCGAGGTGGGCGAGAGGCCTGCCTTCCTCGAGGAAATGGGAGCCAGCGTGGCAGTCCCGGTGGAGTTGCGTCTGGCCTACCAGGATACCGCCGACGACATCGGCCTCTTGCTTGCCAATCGGGCCGGGCAAGCGGAAACGATCACGGTCACGGTAGACGGCGCCGAGATGGAAATGGTAGTGCCCGAATCCCAGAAACCCGTGCACCTGCGGGTGCCTTTCCCGCAAGGAGCGAATACCGCGCGGGTTGCGGTGATTTCAGGCGACAGAAAGCAGGAGCGCACCGTACCCCGGCCGGCGACGCCCATGCCCCCGCCGCCTGCGGGGATCAGCGTGGATGGCGAGTTGCCCGAATGGCAATCGCGGGAGGCGTTCACCGTGGACAGGCGCGAGGATGTGTTGCCCCCCGACCCGAACGTGGGCTGGAGTGGACCGGCGGACCTGAGTGTTCGCGCATGGTTCGCGGCGGACGACAAAGGCCTGTACTTCGCGGCTGCGGTGACCGATGACGCCCACGCGGTACCCGTCACGGGCTCGGGGCACTGGATGTCGGACAGCATTCAGATCGCCATGGACCCGCTGAACGACAGCGCGGAGGAGTTCGGGCCGGATGACCGCGAGGTGGGGCTGGTAGATGAGTCGGGGACTGCCCGGGCCTACACCAGTTACCCGTCAGGCGCCCCACATCCCGGGGGGGCCGTGGCGGTGAGGCGAGTGGGAAATGAGACCCGCTATGAGGCGCTGCTGACCTGGGAATCGCTGGGGATCGCGCCTCCACTACCGGGGAAAGTGATCGCGGTGAACTTCATCGCGAATGACAATGACGGTCAGGGACGGGGATACTGGATGGGCTTGACGCCGGGCATTGGAGAAGGCAAGAACCCCGCCGCGTACCGGGAGTTTGTGATCTCGGGGCGGTGAGACGCGCCCGTCTGAGTTTCTGCCTGTGCAGGGCGCGCACCTGTGGCGCGCAGGGCCGCCGCAACCGCCGGCCTTCACGGTCGAGCCCCGGAGGGGCGCTAGCTCCTTGCCACCAGCTCACGCTGGTGGCAAAGGGCTGCCGCCCCCTGTCGGGGGCTGAAGACCGTCGGCAGTCTGCTCTGTGCGGGCTGCTGTGGACTGTGCCGCCCAGGTTCTTCTCCCTCCGCGCGCGACCGCCAGATCCGCCAGGAAGTCCACGTCTCTGCGCAGTTGTTCGAGACGGGCCTCCCCCTCGTACCGACTCAGCGACTCATCCTCAATCGCCAGACTTCCTTCATAGCCTGCAGCGCTCAGAATGTCCAAAATGCGGTGATGGTCCACATCCCCGTCGGGCACGGGGCAGATGTGGTTTCCGTAGTCCCAGCCTGGCACGCGTCGGGCTCTCGCCTGTGCCGGGGAGAGTCGAATGTTCTTGCAGTGAACATGTTTCACCAGCGGCGCGAATTGCTCGATAATCTGATACACCTCGTCCAGCGCGTGCCCTGCCCAGTAGAAGTTCCCGGTGTCCAGCGTCAATCCCACCCGCGGGGAGTCCACTCGTTCGAACACCGCCGAGAGCCACTCGGGGTCGTTGCCTTGCCAGCCGTGGTTTTCGATGCCTAGAGGGACGCTGGATGCCCGGGTCGCGTCGAGAATCCTGCAAACGCAGTCGGCAAAGACACGCACTCGCTTTGCAAAGGGGGTGTCGTGCTGACCAGTCATCGCCGCATCGAGACGAACGCAATCCGACCCCAACGCCTCGGCATTTCGCACCGCCGCGACCGCCCAGGCCACTTCCGCGTCCAGGTCCTCGGCGTTGAAGTTGTTGGCCACCATCAAGCAGCAGACGTGAATGCCGGGCTGCCGGTAGGCCGCCGCGCATCGCGCGAGGTCAGCGTCGGTGTCCATCGGGCAGCGGGGGTCGGCCACGCCGCCATCCGGATAGGGCAGGCTGCCGTCGCGGTTGACCAGAACCTCGACAGCATCCAGCCCCAGCGCGGCAAGGCCTTCCGCTGCGCTTCGGAAACCGGCGTGCGTCAGGATCACGTCACGGATGGCGACGTACATACGGCTCCTTCTGAAGGATCGTCGATCACACCGCAAGTATTCGCCTCATGCCGCGAACAACAATCGCGAAAGGCACTAACAGCACTGCCGCAACGCCGGTGGTGATGATGCCGAACACGAGCAGCGGCGACACCAGTTCCAGCACCCGGGTGGTGGCGTGAAAGAGCAGTTTCCACATGAGCCCGTCAGGATGCACCAGACCGAGCCAGAGCGCCACTATGCCGACAATGCCCGCTATTGCCAGCAACGGCCCCATTCCCTGACGCAGGTCCGACTGGCTGGGAGCCAGTTCGGCGCCGATGCTGAACGCAAGGTACAAGAACACGCCCGTCCGCCAGTTGCCGAAGTCCAAAGCGATCAAGGCCTCGCGGATGCTGTCCCACAGGTACAGGAAAGGCCCATCCTGGGACTGGATGCCATCCTGGCGCAACGGGATGCCGAGGACTTCAGCCAGGGCCCACAGGGTCGCGGTGCCGAAAAGCAGCGGGAAGACTGCGGCCGCTGATGTGGCGAGCCAGGGCACCGCCAGGGGACACCAGGCCTCGCCGGGTACACACTTGCCCCGGCCGTCGGGGTCGCCCAGGCAGGATACAACCTCCTTTACCCGGTACCCGCAAAGACGGTATCCTATGGCGTGCCCCAGTTCGTGGATGATGTTCCCGGGCAGCCGCAGCGCGTTGATGATCCAGCCGCCTTTCCGGCCGCGGGTGGCGGTGGCCTGCAGCACCCAGACGAACAGGAGGCGCGACAGGCTGTACAGGGCCACGACCTGCAGGGCGAACAGCGCAAGATCAGACAGCAGCGCGGAGACTGACACGCGCCGGATTATACCAGATTGCCGGGCAGGCGAGTACCGCATGCAATCTCGCCCGTCTGAGAAATGAAAGGACACGCACCCATGAAAGTCACTGTCGTCGGAGCCGGGAACGTTGGGGCCACCTGCGCCCAGAGAATTGCCGAGAATGCCATCGCCGATGTGTATCTCGTGGACGTGCTCGAAGGATTTGCGGCAGGCAAGGCGCTGGACCTTGCGGAAGCCGCACCGATCGTGGGCCACGGGAGCCGCATCAGTGGGGGGACCGAATACGGTCCCGCTGAGGGGTCGGACCTTGTGGTGATCACGGCGGGGATCGCACGGAAGCCCGGCATGTCTCGGGATGACCTCCTGGCAACCAACGGGAAGATCACGACGGAGGTGGTGACCAATGTTATGGCCCACGCGCCCGAAGCCATCCTGCTCATGGTCTCGAACCCCCTGGATGTGACCACGTACATCGCCCAGCAGGTATCGGGTCATCCGCGGGAACGGGTTTTCGGGATGGCCGGCGTTCTGGATACCGCACGGTTCCGCGCCTTCATCGCCATGGAACTGGACTGCTCGCCTGAAGATGTGACGGCAATGGTGCTCGGCGGCCATGGGGACTCCATGGTGCCGTTGCCCCGGCACTCCACCGTGAGCGGCATCCCCGTGACAGAGTTGATCCCTGAAGATCGGCTGGCCTCCATCGTCCAGCGCACCCGGGACGGTGGGGCGGAGATCGTGGGGCTGCTCAAGACCGGCAGCGCCTTCTACGCGCCCAGTGCGGCAGTGACTCAGATGGTGGCCTCGATCCTGCGGGACGAGAAGCGCATACTCCCCACCTGCGTTCAGCTAACTGGCGAGTACGGTCTGGACGATGTGTTCGTCGGCGTCCCCGCGAAGCTCGGGAAGAGCGGGATTGAGCAGATCATCGAGCTGGACCTGAACGAAGAGGAGTCCGCGGCCCTGCGTAAGTCCGCAGACGCCGTGCGCGAGACGGTAAATGCCTGGAAGGCGATGGCGTAGGGGGATGGGAGGGGGCGTCGAACGGGACGCTCGACCTACGCGGCTGGCATCCCTTTTCGCGTAGGCCGACCGTCCCGGTCGGCAGAAAACCGTCTACAGCGGTATCTTGATGTTCGCCGATATGCCCACGCCACCGACACCGCGGACCGTATCGGTCGACACTTTTTTCGTCGTCACCGGGATCAGACCCCGGCCGCGCAGGCTGCCCACCGTCAGCTCGAGCTCCGCGACGGCCTGCACTTTCTTCACTTGCTGCTCAGGCCCGATTACCTGAGCCGCGCCGACAGCCGTCCCCGTGGTGCCCACGCGGATGATGGGCACAACCTTCGTCATGCCCTCGCGCGCAATGCCCTTCTGGCTCAGGACTGAGTTGATGAACCGGTCGATGTCCGGGCCGAACTGCTTCACAATGAACGCCACGCCGCCGACGATGAGCACTTTGCCCAGAACTCCGCCCAGGTCCAGAGCATAGGAGGGCGGCGGGCCGCCGGCGATGCCCACGAGCAGGAAGAACGCGCACAAAAGCGCCGTAAGACAATGATATGGCCTGCGCCGGATCATGATGCCGGCCTCCTTTCAGAGTTTGATATCCGCTAGGCCCGTGACTGCGCAACCCTTCACCCAGTCGATGGTCTCGCCGGGCACTTTGGTGGAGATGGGGATGAACACGTCGATCTCCAGGTTGCGCTTCCAGTGGGTCTCGAGTTGCGCCACAGCCTGCACAAGCTGCACTCGCGAGCGCGGACCGTTCACCCTCGCCAGACCGACCCTCACGCCCTCAAGGATGCTGATGATGGGAACCCACTTGTCGTCATACGGCTCGCGGGGTACCCACTCATCCGCCGGCTTCTTGAGCGGGCCGGACGCCTGCGCGAAATGCTCGGACAGCGCGTCAGCGATGGACTTCGACCAGATTCGCGCGAGTTCGTCCTCAGTTACATTCGCGCGCTCGGCGTCGAGGGGGGAGACTGTGACAAGGAGCGTCTCGCCAATCTTCACGATGGACATGCCCTGGACGGTGGTGGTGCCCACGTCCGCGGGCATTGCGCCGTTTTTCACGGCTTCCGTGAGCCGATCGGCCACGATCTGAGCGCGCTGCGGCGGGGTGAGCCCCGGTGACGAGGCGAAGATGCGCAGGACTTCCTGGCCGTTGACTATAAGCACGCCTATAGAGGCTCCGTCGTCTCGCACATCTCGTCCTTCGGCTCGGAACTCCGGCAAAGGCTGGTCATCGCCCGGCTTTGTGCCCTGAAGCTCATGCACCGCGAGAGCGATGTTGGTGGCCCATGTCGTGGCCACTTGCTGCTCGGTGGTCTCGGCATCGGGCAGATCGCCGGCGGCCACACCGATGATCACTCTGTCGCCCGCCACCACAGTCCAGGCGCCTTCACGCTGGATTGCCTGGATCTCCGCGGGCTTGGCGTTCTGCTCCAGGGCCAGGTTGAGCCGCGCGGCGGCAACGCTCGCCCGCTCGTATGGGCCAAGGTCGTATGCGGCACCGCGGGTCTCGATGACCACTCGATCCCGTATCACAACCCGGCCTCGTACAGCACCATCGATGGTGACTCTCTGCGCCATTGCCGGGTCAGCCATCAAAGTTAGTTTCGGCTCGCCAACAGTCGGCGCGTTGGGTTGCGCCTGGGCCGGCGCGCCCTGCGCTGCCGGCGTCTCCGGGGTCTGGGCGGCGGATGCATCCATGCCCAGGCCAGGCAAGGCCGCACGTATGGCAAGTCCGGCCGTAAACGCCAGTGCACACAGGCAGGCGGCCAGCCCTATTGCCAGGAGCCCTCGCACGAAGTTCAAGCGGAACACCTCCTCCAGGTCAGACTACGGACAGCCGTAATCGTAGATTCGCCCCGCCTGTCACTCGGACCTGCGCTTACTCGTTCAGAGTCTCGATCATTGCCATGATGTTCTCAGGTTTCGCATCCCCGGGTATGGCGTGTGCGGGGGCGCAGATATACCCGCCATCTCTGCCGACTTCCGCGATAAGTCGCCGGACCTCGGTGCGCACCTCGTCCACGGTTCCATAGGGCAGGAGCTTCTGGGTGCTAACCCCACCCCAGAAGCTAAGGCGATCGCCGTACAGGCGTTTCATCTCGTACGGGTCCATGACCTCGGGCTGGAAGGGGTTGAAGCAGTCCAGGCCGATCTCGATGAGCTGAGGGAACACCTCCTGCACCATGCCGCAGGAGTGGATGGTCACGAACTTCCCGGCCGCTTTGGCCGCGCCGTACTGCCGGGCAAGCCGGGGCTTCAAGAACTCCTCCCAGAGCTTCGGGCCCATGAGCAGGCCGCGTTGCGATCCCCAGTCGTCACCGAAATGCACGGCATCGATATCGTACTTTACTGCCTGCTCCACCAGGGCAACGTTATAGTCGCAGATGGCGTCCAGCAGCTCATGGACGAACCCAGGTGCCTCGATCATGTCCATGAACAGTGTGTCCATCCCGCGCAGGGTCCACGCGCGTTCGAACAGCGAGAACCCAATGCCGAACTGCACGAACCGGTCCTTGCCTGCCTCACAGGCTTCCGCAAATCCCTGGAACTTCGCGGGATCATGCGGGTCGGGCAGGTCCAGCTTGCTCAGGTCACGGTCGGGCAGGACGCGATTGCATACATTGCCGATGTCCCGGTCGATGCTGCGGTCCCACTGCACGCCGAACTCATCCTGCCAGGTGTTTTTGTCGATCCACTGGTCTCTCGGACCGGGATTTGCGGCCACGCCGTGAACGCTGTTGTCGATAAGTTTGAGGAAATCCCGGCCCCCGAAATACTGCTCCATGGCTGTCAGGGATTTCTGTGTGAACCCGATCACATAAGGCGTGCGGTCGGGCTGCTGGTGCCTGAACGACGCGATGACGCGTTCCTTGTGGGTCATGGTCGGGCTCCTTGCCGATGGTGTCGGTTTTTCTGCTATTGTAACACAAGGGGGTGTTGTCGCGGTCCTTCACAAAATCCTGCTAAATCGAGGCAGGAATTGGAGCGCCTGCGGGTAATAATATAAGGTCCGACGTTGTCGGCACTGAATCATGGATGAAAGGAGAGCGAAATGAAAAGACGCGGCTTTACACTGATCGAGTTGCTTGTGGTCATCGCCATCATCTAATCGCTGAAAAAGTTGGGAGGTCTTGCGTGTTCATAGGGGAATCGTGGGTGTGAGGTGATGGCGTTGCAGCACAAAGACCTTCCCCGCACCCCTTCGCTGTATGACGACGTGA
>JABUFB010000031.1 GCA_013314775.1 Armatimonadota bacterium
CAGACAGTCACGCTCTTTTACGCTCATGAGTAGTTCCATCCCGGATAGTTCGCCGCGCGACGACGACGACACTACCACCGGACATTTCTACTTTGCACCAACCGGACATTATCACGTTGCGCTTACACATCCATCTCCATGAATTAGCACTCTCAATGCGAGAGTGCCAACCAGCGAGGCAATCTTATGCTCGTCCGTGATGTCGTCTGCGCCCTCGAAACCCTCGCCCCGCCCGAACTCGCGGAAGAATGGGACAACTGCGGCTTGCAGGTAGGCGATCCAGATTCCGAGACCAGCGGCTGCCTTCTCGCCCTGGACATGACCGCCGAGACCGTGGCCGAGACCCGCAAGAACGGCTTCGGGTTGCTGATCGTTCACCATCCGCCCTTGTTCCGTCCACTGTCGACGATACGCCCTGACGTGCCCTGTGGCCAGGCGATCATGGCGGCAATACGAGTTGGCGTGTCGGTCTATGCGGCTCATACCAGCGTGGACAACGCCCCGGATTGGGGCACTCCCGCTGCCCTGGCGGCTCAGCTCGGGCTGTCACCGGGTCCGACCCTCGCACCCACGGCACGTCCGATATCGGCCGCCGTCCGGCTGGTCATGTTGACAGGAGAGCCTGACGTGGTCGATGCGCTCCTGGCTCAGAGCGATCTGTCACAAGTTCCTTCCACTGCGTGGCGCGTGCTTGGGCAAGATGAAGGAATCCCGCGGATTCGGGTGGAACTGGAAGTCCCGGAAGCCCAGTTCCAGGGCATTGTAGCCCGTGCGGCGAAGTTTGGGGTCCACCTCACCGTCCTGCGCCCTGAGGGGGCCGGCGGCCCTGGGGGCACCGGCATGCTGGTGCGGGTGCCGCCGATGTCTCTCGCGGCTCTGGCGGAGTATGTCTCGCGGAAGATGCCCGCAGCTTCTCTCGTCCTGGCCGGGCGGATGGACAAGACCATTCAGACCGTGGCACTTATCCCGGGTTCCGGAGGAAGCCTCGTGGAGCTTGCCGCGTCCAGCGCGGATGCGCTGGTCACCGGTGAATGCGGCTACCACGACGCCCTGCGGGCGGAGGAGCTCGGACTGGGTCTAGTGCTGGCGGGGCACTATGACACAGAGCGCCCGGTGCTCAATCTGCTTGCGCGAGGCCTGCGGGAGAGGCTCGGGAAGGACTTTGCGGTCGGCATCAGCCAGTCCCGCACCGACCCTTTCACAGCGCGCCGGCCAGACCTGTGACGCTAGCGGTGCCCGGCGTCCACCCGTCTGAAGCAGCCCAATACACAGGAGGCCTCACATGGCCCAGGAACTGGACATTCTCTTCGAACTGCAGCAGGTGGACAGTGGTCTCGCGCTGCGCAGGCAAACACTGGCGAGTCTCGACGACGGCACGGAGACCGAGAATCGCCTGCGCCAGGCAAAGAAGCGGCTGGCGTTGCTCGACAAGAAGCGACAGGAGATTGAGGCCACCTACAGGGACAAGGACCTGCAGCTCAGGGGCACGGAGGAAGAGCGGGCTGCGCGCACAAAGCAGGCTTACGGTGGCACGGTTACCGACCCCAAGCAATTGCGCGCCTTGCAGCAGAAGATCGCGGAACTGGAGCGCACCAAAGAGCGCCTGGAAGAGGAGCTGCTGGTGCTTCTGGACCAGGGCGAGGAAGCGCAGAAAGCCGTTGACGCCCAGCGGGAGGCGGCCCGTGGTCTGCTCAAGCAACTGAACGAGTTGCGCGAGCGCAGCTCCGGGCAGTCCGAACGCCTAAAGGCCGAAATCGAGGAACTCGAAACGCGGCGCGAAGTACTTGCCACCCAGGTGAGCGAGAGCATGCTCAAGCAGTATGAGCAGTTGCGCGAGAAGCTGGGGGGCGTGGCGGTCTCGGCCGTGAAGGAAGGTTCCTGCAGCCAGTGCCACCTGAGCGTCCCCAGCACCTACGCCCCGCGTTTGCGAGCTCGCGAGCAGGGGGTGAAGTGCGAAAACTGCCGCCGAATCCTCTACCTGCCCGAAGGGGAGAGCCCCTTCGTGCCG
Source organism: Armatimonadota bacterium (assembly GCA_013314775.1). Taxonomy (NCBI): domain Bacteria; kingdom Bacillati; phylum Armatimonadota; species Armatimonadota bacterium. Next base: position 2,009 of record JABUFB010000031.1, read on the forward strand.
GGGGAGGACAACTAGACCCCCAGTAGCTTCTCGGCATTGCGCCAGCCGATCTTCTCGTACACCTCGCGAGAGATGCTGCCCGTCGCGACCGCATTGTTCAGATAGTCGATGATCGGCGTCTCATTGCGCACATCCGCGAAATCGGTGCCGAAGAAGAGGCGGTCCTGGAACTCCTCCATGAACGCGAAACCGAAGTCGGGGTCGCGGCTGATGGCGTTGAAGCCGCTGCCGGCTGACAGGTCCCCCAGCAAGTTCGGGTACTCCCGCATGAGTCGCACCACCGCGCCGCCTTCGGCCACCGGGCCTCTGGGGTAAGTGTTCCGGGCCTCCGCGGTCAGGTCGCCGCTGATTTCTGCCCAGAACGGCTGTGAGTGCCCGAGGAACTTCACTCCCGGGAACTTGCGCAACGCTCCCTCGAGGCCCGGCAAGCCCATCTCGTCTGCAAGACCGTAGTAGCCGTAGAGCTTCGGGGCAATGTGGAATGTGAGTGGAAGCCCCCGCTCCCCGGCGTGCGCAAGGAGGTTCTCCACCCGCGGGTCGTCCCAGGTCAGATTACAGCAGACCTCGCCGATGCCTCTGCAGCCTCGCTCCAGGTAGTGATCCATGAGGTAGCCCAGGTCGGCTTCTGGAGCGTTCATCACCATCCGTGGATCCACGTTCATGAACGGGATGATGAAGTCCGGGTACTGCCGCGCCATCTCCAGGATTTCCTCCACCGGCTGCACGAACCAGCCCACGTCCGGGTTTACCCGCGCGAAGACCACGGCCTTGCGTACCCCGCGAGGGCCAAGCTTCCCGATGATTTCCTCCGGCGTGGCATACCGACCGCCTCCGGGGACATTGCGCTCCGGGTAGTCAAACAGGCGCGCATGGACGTGGATGTCGATGAACATCGTCTGCCTCCGGACAGGCGGGTTGCGACGCATCAGGCCCTGGATGTTCGCCTCTGGTCCGCAATAACCTGCCTGCGGAGGAGAAGAGCGTCCTCGCGGGGAATCAGGTCAGTACGGCACGCCGCCGAAAGCCCGGAGGAGCGCGAGATGAACGGACATCTGGACTACACGGTTGAGCTGAACGCGATCACCAGCGGCTTCGACGGCAAGACCTGCTGGGTCCATGCCCGGCCGGGGGTGATTCCCGGTGGTGGTGATAACGGCATGCCGGCCGTGGTCGTGACCCTTCAGAAGCTCCTGCTCACCGGTTCGGATGTCTTCTGCGGTCTGCACGATTTCCGCACTGATGACATGGGGGGCACCTGGCACGGGCCGAAGAGTTACCCCGGCCTGGGCCGACGGCAGGAGCCTGACGAAATTGAAAGCGTCATCTGCGACTTCACGCCGTCGTGGCATGCGGCGACTGGAAAGCTCCTGGGCATCGGGCACGTCGCCCGGTATCTCGGCGATCATCTCGCTCCCGATCCGCGCAGGCGCGAGACAGCTTACTCGGTCTACGACGATACCCGGCGCATGTGGAGCTCTTGGGAGACAGTGGAGATGCCCGACCCGGAGCGGTTTTTCTGCGCCGGGGCCGGGAGCGTCCAGCGCGTCGACTTGGAGGATGGAGCGCTCCTGGTTCCCATCTACTTCCGCGACCCGAAGGCACATGACCCCTCATGCTCTGTCAGTACCGTGATGCGCTGTGCATTCGACGGGACTTCCCTGAAGTACGTCGAGCATGGCACCGAGTTGAGCGTCCCCGAACCGCGAGGCCTGGGCGAACCATCACTGACGCGTTTCCAGGATCGCTACTTCCTAACGCTACGGAACGATATCCGGGGCTATGTGAGCGACGGCCCGGACGGGCTGAATTTCGGACCGCCAATACCGTGGAGGTTCGACGATGGCGAGGAGCTGGGCAACTACAATACCCAGCAACACTGGGTTACCCACAGTGACGGGTTATTCCTGGTGTACACCCGCAGGGGGGCCGACAATGACCACGTTTTCCGGCACCGCGCGCCGCTTTTCATGGCGCAGGTGGACCCGGAGCACCTGTGCGTGATTCGCGAGACCGAACGGGCGATCGTGCCCGAACGCGGTGCCCGGCTGGGGAACTTCGGCGTCGCGAATATCACTCCCTATGAAACCTGGGTAGTAGCAGCAGAATGGATGCAACCGGTGGGATGCGAGAAGTACGGCAGCGATAACACGGTGTGGGTGGCGCGGATTCACTGGGAGCGGCCAAATGAAACAGTGTAGGGGGGTGTGCCGGCCTCAGCGCCGCGCCAGTGTGAAGGCGCGCCAGGTGCCTGTGTCTGGCGGCGTGACCTCTCGCGGGACGAGGGCCTTCGCTGCCGCCGCAAGCTCCAGGGGCGCCAAGGAGTTCCTGGACGGCTGCAGCACCACATCTCCCTCCTGAATAGGAACGCGGGGCAGTTCCGAAGCATCCATGAGCACTGTCTGCTTCGGCACGCCCGCGAACAGAGAGACCGCATAGCCGTCTCCGCCGATGACGTATGCTTTCCGTTCGGGCTGCACGTTGTGGCGCAACGCATCCCCCGCGGCGCGGTGGCCGGACACATCGACGGAAAGGGCCGGTTTTCCCTCGTAAGTAGGGGAGACAGGAATCCCGTGGCCACTCGCGTTGAGCCAAGAGCACGCCGGGATCCCCAGGAGTGCCAGCAGAACACTCAGCCAGAGTGACTTCCGCGCGGAGCCGGCTCCGGCGGTGTATTGCGCGGCGATCACCCCGAGCAGGGAAAGCCCCACTGCCGCGGACGTTACGGCCAGCACCGGCAAAGCCTGCCAGGGTGTCCGGCTTACGGAACCCTCCCCTGCCAGACAAGACCACAGCCCGCCCAGCATGCCCCCGATCACCAGCCACGCGCCCGCTCTCCCCGGAGGATTGCGTCGAGCCACCCCGCGCAACTCATGCCAGATCAGCCCGAGAATCGGCGGGAATGCGGCCAGAACCGCAGCCAGCGGCCACCACACGGGACACGCGCTGGCGGATTCAGGCGGCGTCATCGCGCGCACGAAGTTGAGAGGGTCACCCATAATTGCCCAGTTTGCGCCAATCCAGACGGCGTAGCAGTACACAATGGGCAGCAGGAAGGCGATCAGCGTCCCCTCTGTGCGCGCCCAGCCCTGGCGGTCTCTTCGGGTCCGCCACGCCACATATAACGCGGCCGTGATCACGAGCCACAGCGCGGCATAGTGCGTAAGCGCCGCAGCTGTGAGTAGCAGGGAACAGGTGACGAGGTCGCGGAAACCTTCGTCCTGCGACCAGCGCATGAGGGCGAATGCCGCGCCCGTGAGCGATGCCGCGAAGATGATCCCGGGGCTGCCCAGTGCCCCCAGGCTCAGTGTCAACGGGTGCAGCACCAGTATCGCAATCAGCGGCCAGCGGAAAGCGCCTCGCAGGCCAAATCCAGCCAGTGCGCCATTGAGCAGACAGGCGGTGAGGCCCAGCATGACCGCCCCGAGGACCGGGCAGGCAAGGCCGCTCGTTGCCAGACTGCGCGAGACGCACAGGGGTAGGTACAGGAGGGTCGGGAGCGGGGGAGCGCCAAAACCGACCAGCCCCAGGTTGAACCGAGCTTCGCGGTGCACCACATCGAAGGCGTGAGACAGAGCCGCAAGTGCGTCCAGGTCCGCTCTGCCGGCTCGCCACGCAGCAATGCCCGCAAGGAGGCACGCCCCTGCGGCCAGCACAAACACCACCGCGGACTGGGCCGCGCTGCATTGCGTGCGTTCCCCGGGCGCCTTCACTGCAGGCCTCCGGGCGGGGCCTCACTGGTCAGCCCATGCTCTGTTTTTTCCCAGTAATGCGGCTTGACGATCAATTGCGCGGCAGCCTTGTATGCGGCCCAACTCATCATCAGCCAGTAGAGGGGCGTCAATAGCGTGTGCTTCACCAGGTCGTGGTACCCCCGGTTCATACAACCCGCCACGTTCAGATACACGAACACGAAATTCCCCAACAACAGGCAGAAGACACCTGGGACGTAGATCGCTGTAGGGAAGATCGCGTTGATCGTCGGCGACTGGGTGATGAGCCAGGCCACGGTCAACAGCCAGTAGATGGGGTTGACCAGGAACGATACGATGGACCCGCCCACGGTCATCTGGAAACTGAACCAGCCGGGTAGGCCCAGTTGCCGCACCAACCGCAGTGGCCGTCGCATGTGGACAAGGTAGGTCTGGATATACCCCTTGACCCAGCGCGAGCGCTGCCGCAGCCAACTGAAGAAGTTAGCGTTCGCCTCCTCCCACGTGGTGCTATCGATCATCTGTGTAACGTACCCGTGTTTGAACAGACGTACTCCGAGGTCACAGTCTTCGGTCACGTTGAAGGGATCCCAACCCCCCAGTTCTTGCAAGGCCGCCACCCGGAAGTGGTTGGAAGTGCCGCCCAGCGGGATGGGTGCTTGTGAAGCCGTCAGGCCGGGCAGGAACAGGTCGAACCAAACCGAGTATTCGGCCGTGAACCACCGGGTCTGCAGGTTCTGACGCGGGTTGAAGTAGTTGAGTTTCGCCTGCAGACAGACCACGCTCGGCGGCAGATTACGGAACGCACAGGCGGCCTTGCGCAACTGGTCGCGCTCCGGCACGTCCTCGGCATCGTAGATGACAAGGAGATCGGTATTGCACAGCGCGAGGCCGTAGTTGCAGGCCTTGGGCTTGGTGCGCGGGTAACTCTCGGGAACGATTACAAGCCGGAACTGGGGCGGCAGCTCCATGGCCTGCGCCGCCTCCACCGTCTCCCGGTCGTCTTCTTCCAGGAGCAGCTGGATCTCCAGCTTCGCAGCCGGATAGTCAAGTTCGCACAGGCCCTTGACCAGCTTAGGCAGCACTGTAGCTTCGCGGAAGAGAGGAATGAGGATCGTGTAAGATGGCAGGTCTTCGTCCCGAACAGAGGCCATCTCCTGGGGGCTGACCATGATCGCCGCGTGCCGGCCCAGAGAACGCCATACCAGGTAGAACTTGTACCCGGACTGCAGGACGTAGAAGGCGACGAAGAACCCATTGACGGCAATGAGGGTGGGGAGGAACGCGAAGATCAGGCCGACTGCCACGGCGACGAACACCACCGCCAGCGCGGCTCTCTGGGCGCCGGTGAAGGTGATATTCGCGCATTCCTCGGGACGCTCGTGGAGCACGCGTAGCGGGTCGATGTGTCCGGCTTGAGACTGTGGCAAGGGTTATCCCCCAGCATGAGCAGACGCGCAGCGATAAGGGCGACCCCGCCACGACCCACTGAATGAACGGGCTACCCGACCCACGACAGGGCGCGTGGCCATTCGAACCCACCGTTTCGGACATTGGGCCCGCCGGCCGTTGGTCAGGCGCGGTTCATGGCTTTCGATCAGTTTATCGGCTTGCCGAGGGCCTTCAGCGAGAACGCACAGATATTATAGATCAGCCGCAGGCCATCCGCCCGGCTCGTGTCGAGCCAGCCGTCGAATGCCGCGTCTCGAGGCATGGATGCGCGTGATCGCACCGACGGGCAGATGATAATGACGCCCTCATCGATGGGCCAGACAGCCAGAACCACGTGGTCGCCGCGGTTGTACTGGGTCATCAGCGCCTGAGCGCCCGTGGGCAGGCCGCGCATGTAAGCGAATGTGTCGCCCGATTCGATGACACGGACCCCTTCCAAAAGAGGATGGTCCTGCGCGCCCTCGGCCACAATGGCTGATTCCACACTGCCACCGATCGAAGCGTACGGGCCAATCGCCCCGGCGAGGTGGGCCTCGATCCACGCTACGTTGCCGTTGGCGACCCACCTCTGCAGCGCCTGAACGGCTCCGAAGTTCCAGTCCCGTGCCTGCCCGGTGAGCCATGCGATGCGGCCCTTTTGCAGCCGCAGGTCGTCAGGCGTGTCTGCCTTATTGGCGAGACGAAGCGCCTTCTCGCGGACGGCCATCATAGTCCTGTAAGAGGGGCCGTCCGGATCATCTGATCCCGCCGCTAACGCCGGCAGGGAAGCGAAAAGCACGGCGAACACCCCTGCCACGCAAAGCGCCATTGTCCTCCCGGTCAACACTCGCTCCCACCTCGTGAGTTCAGTCTGTGCTGCAATCCGCGGCGCCGGCAATCACTGCGCCTTCGTAACAGACAACGCCTTCGTTGTCGGGTTCCATTCAACCGCATACCCGAGCGCACCGAGCACGCTTGACGCGGGGATGAATGTCGTCCCGTCCTGGATGACGGCCGGGGCATCCAACGGTTTGAACTCCTCATTCGCGGTGAAGGTCTTCTCACCCACTGAGATGCTCAGCGCGGTCTCGCCCAGTTTGACCTCGAGTATCTTGGGCACCGGCCGCCAGGTCAGCGTGGCGCCTATCGCCTGCAAGACGCTCTTGGCGGGTACCATCGGCACGCCTTCCGGGGTCAGGAAGGCCGGGGCGATCAGACTGAGTTTGCGACCGTCCAGGAATACGCGCACGCTGCCCAGTTCCGCATATTCCTTGTCCAGGTAGGCTACCGGGGACCAGGCGATGTCGATTCTGGCTTTTGAAATGAGGCCGGCAACATATGCTTCCGGATCCACGGCTGTCCTGCCCGCTTGCAGTGCTGCTCGAATTTGGTCCTTGACCGCGGCAAGCTCAACTGCGGCTCCCATCCGACGGGCCTCGACCTTCACGATGTGGAAACGCCCGTTCAGTTCGAAGGGCTCGGTCATCTGGCCCTCCTCCAGGGCTTCCGCAAATTGCCACAGGTCCGGGATCGGTATGGTTTTCGCGGACACCCAGCCGAGGTCGCCATCTTTCGCCGGGGCATCTGCAGCAGCAAAGCGGCGCGCCGCAACTGCGAATGGCGTGCCGTCGAGGATCGCCCGGTAGGCAACCACAGCATCGTCTGCGCTGTCGGTCACGATATGCATCAAATGAAGCTGGGTCTCGGTCCCGTACTCGGCCTTGTGTTCGTCGTAGTAGTCCTCGATGGCGTCATCGGTTATACCGGACGCATTGGCCACGAGGGCCTCCAACAGCATCTGCGTCTGCAGGTGCTCGCGGTACCCTTTGAGGGTGAAGCCTTGTTGCTGTATGTGGGCAAGGAACGCGTCCTCGCCGGGGAATTTCGCTTGCTCGGCTTCGAGGCGTTCTGTCACCTGATCGTGAGAGAGCTTGATCCCTTGCTTCGCGGCCTCGTCGGCGATGACGCGGCTGCGCACCACCGAATCCATGATGGCCCGCGCGAAGTGATTGCGGATCACGTAGTCCAGATAGGCCGGGGTGACATTGAAGTCGTTGATTCTGGCGAGGATCGGCGTTCCGGAAGGCGCGGGTGCGGGCTGAGAGAGGGCGACAGGGGCAACGAGAACGGCAAGGCTGAGAGCGAGGATGCGTCGGACGCTCACGGCAAATCCCTCCCAGGGACGAAAATCAGGCCGGGCACGCTCTTCCGGCGCACCTCGGACGTCGTCGTGGAGCCGCGCATGAGGCCCGCGGAGGGCTCGATACGAAGCCGATTATACGGGGCGGTCTGACGGCAAGTCAAGGAAGGCAGGAGGTGTCCGGCGATGTACGTCGAATTGTCTACCACTTACAGCGCCGTGCCCTATCCCGTCAACAAGGAGACCAACAATGTCTGAGAAACTCGCCATCGACGGCGGAACCCCCGTAACCACCGAGGCCTTCCCACCGTGGCCCTATTTCACTGAGGACATGATCCAAGCAGCCATGGGCCCACTCCGCAGCGGCAAGGTCAATTACTGGACCGGAACCATCGGCATGGAGTTTGAGCGCAAGTTCGCCGAATGGGTTGGCTGCAAGTTCGGAATCTCCACCAGCAACGGCACCAGCGCGCTGCATACGGCTCTTGCGGGCCTGGGAGTCGGCCCGGGCGATGAGGTCATCACTCCTTCCTACACCTTCATCGCGTCCAGCTTCTGCATCCTGCAGGCCGGCGCCGTGCCGGTCTTCGCGGATGTGGACAAGGAGACCCATACCATCAGCCCCGAAGCCATCGAGGCGTGCATCTCTTCCCGCACGAAGGCCATCATCGCCGTGCACCTGTATGGCTGCATGTGCGATATGGACCCGATCATGGAGATCGCGAAGAAGCACGGATTGTTCGTGGTGGAAGACTGCGCGCAGGCCCATGGAGGCGTGTACAAAGGCAAGAAAGCGGGCTCCATTGGACACTGCAACGCATTCAGCTTCTGCCAGTCCAAGCACTTCACGACTGGCGGCGAAGGCGGCTGCACGGTAACGGACAACGAGGACGTGGCGTGGATCTGCCGCTCCTTCCGCGACCACGGCTACGATGTGTCCGAGCGCCTCCGCCTTCTGGAACTCGAGGAGAAGCTGCCGTACATCCACAACATGTGGGGCTTCAATTACCGCATGACCGAGATGCAGTCGGCAATCGGCCTGGAATGCCTGAAGATCATGGACAACTGGAATCTGGCCAATCGCCGGCGGAACGCAAAGATTCTAGATGAGGCGCTCAAGGACGAGCCGTACATCTGGCGCCTGCCCATCGACACCGAAGAGCGTCAAAACGCATACTGGCTGTACCCGATTATCCTGGACACCGACAAGCTGAGCGTTGACGGACGCACGTTCTTCAAGGCGGTTGCCGCTGAGGGCGTACCGGCGGGTCCAGTGTTGTGGCCCCAGTGCTACAAGGAGAAAGCATACCAGCAGCACAACGGTCCGACCCACCTGAAGTACCCGTTCCGCGACCCGAACACCCGGCCGGAGGCCGTTGAGTACCGAAACGTACACTGTGAAAACGCAGCCTGGGTTGAGGAGCGCACGTTCTTCACCTGCGTACACCCGACGTATGAAGTTGAGCACATGGAGCTGGTGGCGGAGGCAATCAAGAAGGTCGGCCGGGCGTATATGAAGTAGGGAGTGGCACGGCAACGGACAGCCGTGGCGTGCACATTGCGGGACTGGCACCCGAACTCGAGTCGCTTTCGAGGTCGGTCCCTGTAGTCCATGCGTTATCCGTCTCTCTGCTGCCCTTTCAAGGGTTCTAAGCAGCCGTGATGGGCGGGGTTTCAGGGGCTCCCTCGCCTGGCTACATGCGGACGGCCCCGTTAGGCTGGACGGCGTGCTTCGTCACCTGCGTCGCCTGGCGGCAGATTGCGGTTGCTGATGCACCTCCCCTGTAACAAACCAGTGCCCGGCCCACGGAATTCGCCGGGCATTTACTCAGGGTAGGGACGAGGTTTGCCCGTAACAATGCCTCAGCCAACCTACAGGGGCATCCCGGTCAAGAGCCACTTGCGCAATCACGATAAGGTCGCCCAGATCCTGGGCGACCTTATCAGTAGTGGCGCCGTGCTGGATCTTCCCGCCGGGCCCGGAGCAATGAGCCGCCGTCTCGCCGACGCGGGGTATACCGTGCAGGCTGCAGACATCGCCCCCCAGGATTTCGTCCCCTCACACATCCCCTGCGTCCGCGCCGATCTCAACTCCACGCTGCCCTTCGACGATGCGGCCTTTGATGCCGCCGTTTGCGTGGAGGGATTGGAGCATCTCGAGAACGTGCATCACGCTCTGCGAGAGCTGTACCGGGTGCTCAAGCCAGGTGGATGGCTGGTAATCAGCACACCTAATGTTGCCGGCGCCAGTTCGCGGCTGCGTTTTCTGCTCACGGGGTTCTTCAGTGTCGCTGAAAGGCCGGTGAATGAGGTCCATCCGTCTCCCGGTGAAGGCCACATCACGTTGCTCACGTATCCCCTGCTGCGGTTTGCCTTGAGGCAGGCGGGCTTTGATGTGGTGTGGGTCACCGGTTCAGTGCGGAGGAGTGCAGGGGCGTGGTTCTACGCACTCTGGCCGTGGGCGAGGATGATGACCGCCAAAGCTCTGTTCACCGAAGAACCGGACCCGGAACAGCGCGAGATCAACCGGGGGATCGCACGGGAGATGTTCTCCGCGGATCTGCTTCTGTCGCGGATACTCGTGGTTGCGGCGCGCAAGCCGAATGGCTGACGAGCCGCGCAGACCGATACACGGCACCGGGGAGCCTATCGCGCGGGGAGGCGACGGTCGGCACCCCGGTGCCAGGGGAAAGTGTCTACCGCGTCTTCTGCCAGTAAGTGGTGTAATGCTTCGCGTACGATTCCCACGATCCGCTCTTCTGCCATTTCACGTGGCCGTCGCAGAAGGACATGTTGGCACCGTCGTTGTGGAGGCCGAAGTCCTGCCCGACGGTGAGTGAGCCACCAGCGACTTCGATGATCCCGGCGGGGCGGCCGTAGCAGTCATCACCGCGGCTGCCTCCGGTTCCCATCGGCGTGGCACACCAGCGCGAAGCTCGAATGGCGTCGAAGGTGAGCAAGGTC
>JABUFB010000032.1 GCA_013314775.1 Armatimonadota bacterium
AAGACCCTATCACGTCGTCATACAGCGAAGGGGTGCGGGGAAGGTCTTTGTGCTGCAACGCCATCACCTCACACCCACGATTCCCCTATGAACACGCAAGACCTCCCAACTTTTTCAGCGATTAGATGATTGCGATGACCACCAGCAGTTCGATCAGCGTGAAACCGTGTCGCTTCATTCACATGACCTCCTGAGAGAATTGGGGTTGAGTGCAGCAGGAGTATACCCGCATTGCTGATACAGGACAACGTCTTTCTATATGTCACCAATAGTATTTTCACAGGAAAAATAAAGGCATCATCATAATTCGGACACAGTCATGACTGGGCTGACGGCCCGACGCGGGATTTCAGTCTCACCGGAGTCCAGAGCGTGATTGCCCACGCAGGAACGTCATTCGCGACGTCGAATGAAATCGCAGCAGCAATCGCGACGGATAGTGCCGGTGGTTTCCTGGAGGTGACACTGATGAAGGCTGCAGCGGTATTCCTGACTCTTGTATCGTGGGCTGTCTTCGCCACCGAGTGCGCTGCACAACCGGTTCTCGCCGTGCCCAGGGTCCAGTATGACAATCCAGTTCACGGGTTCGGTCTCACGATCCCCGAAGACTGGCAGATGAGCCCCAATAAGAAGGGCCTCATCACGATCTCCATTGACGCCGATATCGGGCCGAGCATTCTGTGGAGACAGCCAGTGATATGGTTCTTCCGGACGCGACAGGCACCCCGGGAAGAGGCGCAAGCGCTTGCCAAAGACCTTCAGATGGTCTGCGGTGTTGCACCCTTTGTGCGGCAGCGGGCCAATGGTGTGGACTGGGAACTGATGCTCAACGCCAACGTGTCAGGGAAGCCGGTCGCCCAGCACTGGGTCTGCAAGCAGCAGGCCGGGGTGAACTTCTGTCTGGGAGCCTTCGTGCGTCCCGAGTTCGCCCAGGCTTTTCAGCAAGATATCCAGACGGCGCTGGATACTGCGCATCTCATCGCACCACCACAACTGCGGCACTTCAATGAACCGACGGAAAACGCCTACCGCCTGTCCTTTCCGGAAGGGTGGCGGTGGGAGGGCAATGTCTACCGCGACGCTCTCACCCCTGCCTACTTTGTCTGGAAGGTCTCGAGCCCCGACGGTCTCGCGGGGGCTTTTTCATCGCCACCCGCCAACTTCAACATCCAGACTCCTTATATCCCTGCCGGACAAGCTGCTCAGAGCATCGTGCTCCCGCTGCTCTCCCGCGAAGTGCCCGGGGTGCGCGTGGAAGCCGTCCACGACCTGCCCCGCGCGAGCGCGTATTACCGCGACGCCGTGCGCGCGGCCGGTCTCGGCAACAATCCCTTTGCAGACCGCTCGATCGTGGATTTCGTAGCCACTATGAATGGGGTGCCCATTCGGATCCGGACCACGATCCTCACCTGGCAGTTCGACTCCTCACCGCTACTTGGCGGCCGGGGGAACTGGACCCTCACAGTCTCAGGCGCCTGGGCCCCGGTGGCCCAATTCGACCAGCTCTATCCGGTGGGCCGCGGGATCATCACTTCGCTCCTGGTGGACGAAAAGTTCGACAAAGCAATGCGGAAGACAGCAGGGGACGCGGTGGACATCAAGGGCAAGTTGGGGGAAGCCCTCGCGGGTCGATGGGTGGACTACATTCGACAGTAAACGCGCCGTGGGGGGTATCGGGCCCGGGATGCATGTCCTCCCGGGCCCCGTTCGTCAGGTCTGTGATTACTCCGCAGTCACACGGACACCTGTCTCGGCTGTCTGAACTGCGGCCTTCCGGCCGTTCACCGTCGCCGAATCCACCTGCAGCGCGAGAGCGACATTGACGGCCGCCGCTTGCGCCGCATGAGGTGCCAGGTTCTCCTGCACGTTCAGTGCGACGCTGGCCCCATCAATGATGACCTCAGCAGTACAGATGCGGTCGAAGGTGACGAGATCGCTGCCGTTCACTCTCAGCGACTTGCCGTTCTTCACAAAGCAGCGAACTGGCTTGCCTGCCCCGTCGAACACAACTGCGGAGCACTCGGCGTCGGTGGCAACCCCGTTCACCTCCCCCGGCTCGCGCAGGATGACGAACCGCTGATCCCCCAGCTTCCCATCGAGATCACCGTTGGGCAGCACGTCCACCACGGGCGTGACTACAGGGCGCTCCTGCATAGGGGCGTCAATGCGGGCGGCGTCGAACCACGCTGTGCCCGGAGCGAAGAACTCTAGCGCCAGGGAGATCTCCTCGGTGTCCTCCGGGACCGTGGCTGTGATGCTGTGTTCCTGCCAATCTGCGTGTGCGAAGGGGCCGATGCGCTTGTTCGCGAAGGCCTTTCCGCCGCGCCAGAAGTAAAGCGTCATGGTCGCGCCTTTGCCCTCAGGCAGTTCGGTGGTGCGGATCTTCGCACGGGCCGTCATTTCGGTTCCCGCCGGCAGACGGAATCGGTCGCTGTAGTAGTAACCGCTGTTCACAATCTGAGCACACTGGTCGCCCTCAGCCGGGTTTTCCGTGCTGATGGTGTGATTCGGCCCGTCTTCGCCGGCACGGGGCTGCCAACCGCTCAGGCCTCGCTCGAAGCCGCCGTTGCGGATGAACTTGGGATTGCTGGACGGGCGGGGATACAGGAATGTGGTGAACCGGGTATTTGCCGTTTTGGATGTCCACGCGCGCAGGTATGGGCCGTACTTCTCGGCGCCCGGGTACCGTGCACTCTCCCAGTTCTCGTAGTGCGGACTGCTGATCCTGCCCCAGACCTCGCCAGTGGTGCGGCTGAGGATGAAATGGTCGCCCTTGGGCTCCACGTCTCCCATGCCGTCTGCATGCACCAGCACGTTGAAGGACCTGGGCTCCGGAGATTGCAGATCGTCCATGATCACAAAGAAGTCGGGTTTGACATAGAGGATGGACCGGCTGAAGCGGTCCAGGACCTTGAGATCAGGCCTGTTGTAAGCTTCTGCCGCCTCACCGGTGACGAAATCGAAGGCGCTTCCGGCGAAGAACTCCGTGATCCGTCCCCCCATGCGGTTGACCTGTTCGTGTCCGGGGTCCGGAACGATGTTCCGCGCGTAGTACTCGTCGTCGATATCCATGACCACGGTGCAATGGCCCATGCTTCCCAGGCTAAACTTGCGCTCGGTGGGGTCGTAGAACGAATGGTACCCCCGATCCGGGATGACCCACTCGCCGCCGTAGGTCATGACGAAGGCGTTGTGGTCGTAGTGGTTGTGCCCGATGTTCTCCTCGTACGGGCCGGACTTGAAGAACAGCGTGGGCGCTTGGGCATTGAACCCGTCTCGCAGCACCGCGTAGCCCACGTCTTCGAATACCGTGGATGGGTTCCAGTCAGGTCGCTCGGGACGCAGGCTCTGGGCGTCGTAGCGTATGAAGTCATAGATGGTCTCGATGCCTAGTCTCCCGATCTGCTGGAGATACCAGGCAGCCTGCCTGTCCCCGCGGTGCGCCAGGACGCTCATGGTCTGCGGGAAGCCGATACCCGGACCACCGTCGCCGAAACAGGGCATTTGAAGTGTGTCCGGCGCCAGCAGTCCCACGCAGTACCGGGTCATGGTGGACAGATATGGATGGTCAAACAGGTCCTGCTCGATTCCCGCGGCGTCGAAGGCCTCCAGGCATTTGATCAGCGAATCCACGAGGTAGGTGCCGTACATGGGCCCCTCGAAGGCCCCTCCGTCTTTGCCGCCCTGGTCCAGCCCGACCCGTGCCTTCTCGATGCAGGTCGCTATCCACCCGTCGGCTTCGGGCGTCTCCGGCTGGACGGCAATCGCGCCCAGTGTGGCCCCACTCAGAACCACAGCATATCCATTCGTCGCCGGCGGGTAGCGGTCTACATCAGCAAGACAGGCTTCGATGCCTTTTTCGATGATCGCCTGACGAATCTTGTCACGGTCCTCCTGTGAAAGCTTGTCGTGACACCAGTCGTAGAACATCGCCACCGCGCCGGTGCAGTGGCCTGTGTCAAGGCAGGCGCGGATTTTGCCGCCGCCGTAGCTCGGGTCGGTCCACTGATCCCAATTGGACAGGTTCAGGGCAATCTCCCGGGCGCGCTGGAAGTACTTGTCCTCACCCGTCACCAGCGCTGCGAAGCTCAGGTGCATGAGCCGGGTTGTGATGGAATCCGAACGCTCCTGGAACATGGCGGTCCAGGGCGGATATGCCGGCGAATCATCGTGCCGCGGAGGGGTCTGGTCGGACAAGGTGTAGGTCCACAACCCCGCGAACTTCCGGTTATCCAGGGGGATGTTCACTGAGTAGCTGTATGCAGGCGCGGTTGCAGCGAAGTCGGCCTTCGCGAGGATATCCTTCCAAGCTTCGGCCGCGTCAACGCCGTGGGCATCGGGACCGGCGGCGGTGGTCTTCGCTACCAGCGCGGGCAAGTCTTCGGCAGTCAGAAGTACGCGGGGGTGCTGTGGTGCGGCCTGGCAGGACGATAGCACGGTCAAAATCATGGCTCCGAGAACGCTGAGGGATAGGGTTGCGCGAACGGACATGGGTTCCTCCGGCAAGCGGCTTTCGGCCCCTTGGGGCATTACGGACAGTCACTGATGTATGAAACGCGTGTTTCGCCACTTGCGTTCCGAGACCTGCCCGTGGCTGCGGTCTGCTTGCCAATTGGGGAACCTGCGAGCGTCGATCACTGTCAAAGGACTCAACCGCCGGTCGGAACCAGCGCGATTCTTGTGCTGTTTTGTTGTCCATGATCCCGGCAATTCCGAGACTGACAGGAGACCTTGTCATGCGAATGACATTCCTCGCCCTGGGCCTGATCATTGCGGCGCTGCCGTGTATGGCCCAACAGGCCACTGACGCCCTCAAGCTTGAATACCGCCCCGCCAAAGCCGATCAGCAGGAAGGGCAGTTGACGGGCAACCTGACCGATGTGCAGATGAACGGCGCCAGCCTCATGGGCATCACCGGTAAGATGGACGGTTCGGTGGTTGTGAAGGTCAAGGAAGTTGACCCCAACAACGGTAACTTCGTCCTGCAGAGCACTTACACGGTGAAGACAATTGAGTTTGCGGGACAGCCCCGGGAGCCCAAGCAAGCCGCGCCCTCCGAGGTCACTTTCACCCGACGCGGCCAGGTGACCAAGATCGTGCAGACCGGCGGTGAGCAGGGCGGCAGTGCGATGGACCTCATGTCCTCCGGCGGCCTGCCAATCGACGCTATCGCGCTCATGGCCCTCTCCCTTCAGTTCCCCGAAGAGCCGCTCAAAGTGGGCGACCAGTGGACCAGCCAGCAGGAGCAGGAACTTCCCATCATCGGCAAGGCCTCCATCACCAAGGTCTCCCGCCTGGTGGCCGTGAAAGACGGCAAGGCGATTTTCGAGACCTCCGAGAGCTCGGAAGTTCCGCCTTTTGAGATGCCCAACCCCCTGATGCAGGGCACGATGAAGGTGCAATCGGCCAAGTTCCTCGCAGACAAGATTGAGCGCGAGTACGATCTCAAGCGATCTCTGATCACCCGCGCCAAAGGGGCATTCCGGCTGGAGATCAACGCGGACATGGGCTTCGGCTTCCCCACGCCGATCACCGCCTGCGGCGAGTTCGAATGGAAGCCCGCCTCCAAACCGGAGGACAAGACGCCGGAAGCCGCTGCCCCCACTGCGCAAGACGAGAGTGCAGCCGAGGCTCCAGCTGCGAAGCCTGCTGCGGAACCCCAGGCCAGGGTGCTGAAACTCGGACCGCTGGCGGCTGCCGGGGGTTACCATGCGGGCACTCTGGACCTGAACCTTGCGCTGGACCTGTCCCGGCTTCCGCTTCCCGGTGCACTGGGACAGTATCGGGACCTTCTTGGCTCAGCAGCGGTGTATGCCCGGCTCGGAGCGGGTGTGTGGGGTGCGCAAGCGGGCAAGCTCGCTCTCCAGGGCCGTCTCGAGGCCGGCCCGCTCGCCCTGCAGAATGAAGCCAATCTCGACCTGCGCCAGGTGGCGCAGCGCGTGATCGCTCACTTCCTCGGACAAGCACCCGAACTCAAGTTCACCCCTGCGAGGCCCTGATCATGACCCGCCGGAAAACCTGTGCTCCTCTGCGACCAGCCGCACTGATTGCGTGCACGCTGCTGGCCGTCGTCCCCGTCTGCGCCTTCGCGGGCAGAACCTGGTGGGACGGGACGCGGGATGACAGCCCGGCTCCTCCCGGCAAACTTCTTAGCGACAATAGTGGGTACTGGGGTCCCTGCGTACTCACCGGCGTGGACTACAAATACCTCGAAGAGCCTACCAACCCGGCTGACATCATCAAGAACCAGAAGGACACCTTCGGCCGGCGCCTGCTGGACGGAGCCGTCACCGGCGACTGGTACGTCCCGGTGGGTGTGAACGGAAAACCCCTTGTCGTTACCTTCGACTTCAAGCGCCCCTGTCACTTCAGCGAACTGGACATCAGCACCCGCAGCAAGAAGGTGGGTGTGGAGATCGCCTGCACGGAGCAAGCCAGTGGCCCCTTCCGCGTGATCTACAGTCGCGCCCGGGAGGACAGCCCGGAGCAGCAGTTCCACCGCATACCCTTGCCTGAGGGGACGAGTGGGCGCTTCCTGCGGCTCTCCGTGGATGGAGGGGGCATCAGTTGGCTTGAGGAAGTCTTTGTCTGGGGCGACGCCGAAGTCACCGCTGACCTGCCCGAGTACCTCAATCCCGTCGCTCCTCTGCCGGTAGCGGCGGAAATCGCTTTCAGCTCCATCCCCGGTATCGACAAGACGACCTTCAGCGATGCCCAGTACTGGGACTGGCAGCGGGAAATCGGGGATGCCGCGAAGGCTCCGGCAGTATGGTCTCGTCCACCCACATGGGACAGCATCAGCGACCGCCCGCTCTTGCCTGCGCGGGATCAGTTGGCAAGCGA
Organism: Armatimonadota bacterium; assembly: GCA_013314775.1. NCBI lineage: Bacteria > Bacillati > Armatimonadota > Armatimonadota bacterium. The sequence goes on from JABUFB010000032.1 coordinate 6,844, forward strand.
AGTCGCGCTAATGATGGCGCGAAACGAGACGGAATGTGCTGCGCTGGCCCTCACCAATACATCCTGCGAGAAGCCTGCGACGGTGGAAGTCACACTGACGCCGTTCACACCGGAAGGCGCCGGTTCGGTCTCGAACACCGTGACGGGAAACCTGCGTATTGCGGGAGCAATCCCCTCCCGGCACTATGGAGTAAACCTCGGTCCGCTGTTCGAAGCAGACAATCTTCTCAGCCCCGGAATGATGCAGCGGTATCTGACTAACGGGGCCGGGATCGCCGGTTTCCCGCGGATAACCCTCTCTCCCGGCGGATCTGCGGTGCTATGGCTGTCCGTGACGTCTGAGGGGGCAGCGCCCGGCGAGTACCGGGCGGAACTGCGCGTGGAAGGCGGGCCGGCCGTCCCGGTTCGGGCGATGGTGTTGGACGTCACTCTTCCCCGCCCCCCGGTCTGGCTGCACACCTGGAGCGGCTGCACGGACAGCAGCCCCTTCACCGAGGATGGGCGGCAGGAGCGCGAGGTGGACTACAAACAGTCCATTGGGGCCACAGTCTGGCATGGTTTCCCGGAGCCGGGAACTCTGGCCGCGTTGGCCCGGGAGCGTGGACGTACGATCCACTACGTGTATGGGCTGCCGAGTAAGTATGTGCACGAAGGGTACGCTTCGCGGCTGAAGCCGGAGGACATCAAAAACGAAGATCGCGCGGCAATCACCGAACATGTGCGTGGGCTGGTTGCGAAGGCGGAGGAACTCGGGATGTCCTGGGATGATTGGTTCGTGGAGCTCTGGGACGAGCCCGGAAAGAGCAATTCCCTGCTCTACGGGGCCTTCGCGGAAATCATCCACCAGGCAGAACCCAAGGTACGCGTCTACTGCAACCCTTGTTTCTGGCAGGGGAACGGGGTTCTTCCGGATGAGGAAGTCGCACCGGTGCTTGAGCCGTGGTACAGGGAGCACGTGGACATCTCCGCGCCGCTTTACCTGCTGCTGCGTGATCGCCCGCGGTGCATGGCACTGTTCGATTCCCCGCGGGCAGTCCGCGCGTTCTACACGGTCAGCACCCAGTCCGCGAAGTCCGAGCGCGCACCCCAGGTTCAGCTCTACCGCCGCCAAGCCTGGGACGCCTTCGCGAGAGGCTGGAACGGGTGGGGCTTCTACTCATACTACGGCCCACGAGGCAATCCCTGGACAGATTTCGACGCGGCCTCATACGAGGATCGGCCGGACTATCTGATGGTCTACCCAGGACCGAAAGGCCCCGTTGCGACGCGGCAGTCGGAAGCCGTGCGCGAGGGGTACGAGGATTACTGCCTGTTGACGCTCCTGCAGCGGCGAGGGAAGACCAAGGAGCTCACGGCGCTGTTGGCCGAGTACGAGAGCGGCGCTGATCCGTCAGAACTGAGGCTCAAGGCCCTGACACTCGCCGCACAGTAAACAGAAGGCGACGCCACTCCGGCGGCCCCTGGAGTCGGTTGTCTGTGCTGGATGAGTTGTAGCCGAACAAACGCGTCTCCATGGATGCCGGTTTCTCGGGGCGACATCTTAGTCCAGACGCACTCTTCCTCCACCCACCTGGTACACGCAGTCCGCCTTGCCCTCGCGGGATAGCAGAAGGATAGCGGCGTCCGCATCGGAGGTGATCCGGCCCGCACTTTCCGATGCAGCTGGTGACACGCGCAGGAGAAACAGGTCGCGTAGATCCCCGGATCGGCTGACCTCGGCATACAGCGCGCCGGGCTTGCACTCGACCTTCGCGACGGATGCCGCTTGTGGTGAGCCGGGGCGCGTGGGCACCAGCAGGAAAGCTACCTGGGTAGGCCCCTTCGCCTTCCAGCGGAAGATGGTGGTGGGGATTGGGCGCAGGACATTGTGCACGCCGGTAGGCAGCCAGCCCTGGACCACCGGTTCGGTCTGGCCCTGCACGATTTCGGGCACCGGCGCCGGATCACCCAGAGCGATGATCTCCAGCCCTCCTGCCGCGTGGGTGGCGAGGGCGGTAGTACCGTCCAGCGCGACCTGAGCGGCGTCCAGATGGAAGATGGCCTCGTAGGTGTGTTCCAGGTCATCCTCGGGGGTGAGGGTGTCGTGGACCAGCCAGTAATCAGGCTTGACGAAAGCAACCTGCCGCCGGTGGGTGACGCGCAATCCGTTATCCGGCCCGTAGCCATCGGAGTAGACGCCACGGGCGAAATCCAGGCGGTCGTCGGAAATCCACCTTGCGTCCTCGGGCTCCCAGGCCGTGTTGGTTTCAGGGACGCGGCGGCGGTTCTGGTCGAGCCCGTCCACCATTACCGTGCTGTGGGCGCGAGTTGACAGAACGTATCTGCGCCACTGGGAACGGTCGTAGGAGTAGACGCCGCCTTCAGTGAGGATCGTGCGCCCGGCATCGTGCAGGATGATGCCCAGCTTGTCCTCATGCTGGTGACCAGCGCCGAAGGGTCCTGTTTCGAACAGGAGGTAACGGTCATCCCTGCGCCATCCCGTGCGCATCATGTTCCAGCCCGCGTACGGCAAGCGCCAGGAGGTCTGTGCCGGAGGAGTCCCCTTTGCTCCGGCGCTGATCACATACTCAAAGTCGTGGCGGTGCGGGAACAACTGCAGCCCCTGAGTGAGCATTCCCGACACGCCGTACCAGCCGGAGTCATTGAGTGCGGGCATGCGGCCATCCGGTCCCGCGATGGCCACATAATACTCATACATGCGCTCCAGCCCGGCGACGAACTCGGGCGGCAAATACACTCCGTTGCGCTTGCCCAACTCCAGCGCGCCGACGAAATTCGTCAACGTGACCCCGTGGTAACCCGGCGCCAGTTCGATTTGCGCGCCATCCGGATACACCTGGGCCGCGAGAGCATCCACCAGTCGCGTGCGCGCGGTCTCAAGCCAGACGGGAGCGGCCTTGAACTCGGGGAGCATCACGGCTAGCCAGAAGAGGCCGTTGGCCTCCATCGCGCCCCAGTTAGAAGTGACGTGGAAGACCGAGGGATCCATGAGATAGACCGCGTGGTCCCGGAAACAGCGAATCATGCGCGCCTGGGATTCCGGGTCGAAACTGGGCGAGTCCTTGAAACAGGCATAGGCCTGCCACCAGCTCTGTGCCATCCTGATACCGGCGTCCAGCGACAGCGGCGACTTGCCGGCCTGTGTCATCGGTCCCTCGATCCAGCCCGGCCCGATGTAGATGGGCAGCGCATCGATCCAGCTGTTGAGCTGGTCCACGAACTCCCGGGCGTATTTTTCGTCCTTCGTCGCCAGATAGGCGCGACCGAGAGTGACCCAGTGGGTGTGCCGGTTGAGTGCGATGGCCCACTGGTCGTAGTCGTGCGGGTCTTCGTTCCAGCGGATCGGCCCCTCAATCTGTGTGGGAGGGCAAGACGCAAGCCTGAAAATGTGGTCCAGCAGCTCATCTGCAATCCGGATCCCGTTCGGACTGCCGTCTGGGCTGACCGGCGGCAGGATCGGCGTCTCTCGGGTGCGGAAGTGTTCGGCGAGGGCGACCTTTGCCGCAGCGAAATCCCCTGCATCCACTGCGGCGCGCACGGCGGACATATCGGGCCGGTCAAGATTGAGTTCGGCGAAGAACTGGCGTTCAATCTCTTTCTTTGTCACCGTCTCAATCCTGAAGCCCCGGAATCGTCCCCACTCGGGGTCGAAATGGTTGCACCCCCAGACGAGGGCGAGGATCACCTCGCGCCCCCTGTAGGCATTGAGCGGCTTCAGCAGAGCTGTCGACTGCCAGCCTTTCCATTCAGTCACGTCCTGGAGGGCGGTGTGGATGTTCCAGACGCCCAGTATCCCCGGGTCCGGCGCGCCGACGTTCCACTTCTCAGCCTTCTCCGGTTCAGTGGCGAACTGCTCCCAGCGTTCCGGTGTCATCACCGCGAGATACTAATCGCTGAACAACCCCATTGGCGGGGTGTTACGCGTCGCTCTGGCCGTCTTTTTTGAAGGCCCGGGCCCTTTTCTCTCAACGTGAGCCGTTTACAGGCGCTCTGAAGGCCATTCTGTTGCGGTC
>JABUFB010000033.1 GCA_013314775.1 Armatimonadota bacterium
GAAGACTGGCAGGCTGGGGAGCCGGAAGCCGTCGCCAGCCTGCGGACGGATTTCGACGCGTCCATCGCATATCTCAGACCGCTCAAGGTGAAGCATCCCCGGCGCTATCGCACGACCAACGCGATGGAAGGCGGGGTGATGAGACCCTTGCGCCGCACCCTGGACCGCGCCACGACGTATCACAGCGACACAGGCGCCAACGTGGGGATGTTCCTGGTGATCGCAAGGCTCAACGCCAAGCAACGCGGCAACCCCTGGGTACACGAGACCGACGATCTTATAACTATGCTACACAACGCTGGACCTTAGATTTCCGTACAGGCCCCGAAGCACAAGGCGGAGCAACTGCGGCTGGCGAATCTGGGATTGGAGAAGTTGCGGTTCATGGTGAGACTGGCGAAAGACGAGCAGTGCATCAGTGTGAAGCAGTACGAGTTCGCGAGTAAGAGCATCAACGACATCGGCAAACAGATCGGCGTCTGCCACCCGCAGCCAGCGTCTGTCGTCGGCCAGGATTTCCAGACCATCCTCGACGATGCGGAAAAGCCACGGCTGCGAGTTGTGGCTGGAAGGGGCCAGGATCGCATAGCCCAGGAGGAAGCGGACCTGCTCCTGCCGCGGGCCGCCGGAGGGGAAGTCCGCCGGATCGAGCCACGGTCGGTTCATAGTCGCTCTCTTGCTCTCGGAGGCCGGCTAGCACCCGCCAGGCCCTGCCTCCGGCGCGATTCCTGCAATCAGCGCCTCCTACGGCGCGTACATAAGGCATTCGACGCAGTGCGGCATCTGCTGGGTCTGGACGAAGGCGCGGCCTACGCCCAGGCCCTCAAGGGCGCGGGCGAAGTCCGCGCCCTTTGCACTCTGGCTCTGCACGTACTTCGCCAGAGCCTTGGACTCCGGGAAGTTCGTGCGGAACAGGACCTTGGTTCCGGCGTTGTGCACGACCGCTTCGTGGAAGTCGTGGATTTCCTGGGACGCGACAATGACCCCTACCCCGAACTTGCGCCCCTCTTTCAGAAGGCGGGGCAACGTGGGGTCCTTGGCCACGCGGTGCGCCTCGTCCAAGACGACCATCAACCGAACGCGTTCCTGCTCACCCCACTGGAACATCTGGCGGTAGATGCGACGGAGCACGAAGGAGACGGCGGCATGCTGAAGCTGCTCAATCTGCAGGCTGCCCAGCACGACACAGGTGGGTTGCCGGAGCATGGCCTGGAACTTGTCGCCGTCGGTTACGTCGGCGAACAGTCCGAAGTCGAGCAGCTGGCGGCAACGGGCGACAACGTTCTTCGGAGCGCCCGGCTCCTTCTCAAGCTCCTCCAGCCGCCTTCTCAGGTGCCGCATGGGGGGATACGCAACGCCGTCCTCGAGGCCGGCGGCGCCGTAACAGTCAACCAGGGCGCGGTAGACGAGGTCGCGCTGCATCTCCCCCAGGCCGCAAACGAAACCGATGACCTCGGCAACCTCGTAACTCATGGTCTGCAGGTTGGGGGCCTGACCCGCCGTAGAGCTGACAGGCTCCAGGGGGGAGAATGGAAGCCCCGATGCGGCGTCAATCCTCTCCACGGAATCCGCTCTCGACTGCTGGAGGCTGTCGGCGAGGTCGCCGTGGAAGTCGAGCACAAGGAAGGGCACGCGATGGAGGATCAGAGTTCCGAGCACGTGCTGAACCGTGGTGGACTTGCCTGAGCCGGTGCTGCCGACCAACAGCACGTGGGGACTGCCCTGCAGACTCGGGGTCCACGTCACATCCTCGTCATCCAACGCCGACCGCCCCAGAGGGGTAGGGGGTATGCTCGTGGGGTCGTCACGCGTAGTGGTGTCCGGCTCCGGCACAGGCACGGGCTTTCTCGGCTCTGGTAGCGTCGGTTCGGGTGTATGCGTCGGCGCGGGGGCAGTCCCCTCCCCAGCTTTACGGGCAGGCTCAGGCGGCGGCGTCGGCCCGTGAATCGTGCGGAACTGAGTGTCCTCCTCAATGGACCTACGGCCGATGATGCGAATCGGGTGCCCCTTGTGGGTGACTGTCCGCGTTTCCGGCATGTTGGGAACCACGAGGAAGCCTGCGCAGACGGGGGTCGCCTGCGGGTACGCGGTTTCCAGACGGCGGATGTGGTTCCGGAGGGCGTCATAGTCTTCACGCTGCGCGATCCAGCCGTGACGCCAGGCACGGTCGAGGTAGTAGCCCAACAGGCTTCTCAGTTCTGAGCGCAAGAGAGCGTGGTCCGGGCGTGGCCGGTCCGGGAAGTAGCGCTCCATGAAGCGGTCGCGTGTGTGCTCCATCTGCATAACCATACGTTCCAGCAGCGTGTCGGGAGGTGTCGCTTCGGAACTGGTGCGGAACTTGACCTCCATGAAGGCGGCCCGGAGAGTCTTGGGCGTCAGGGTGACTGCCAGTAGGTCGCAGCGCAGATTGGGTCCATTGTCCTTGTCCCGTGCGCCAAACAGCCGGGCGTGGGGATCAATGGGCAGGAGCACGGTCCGGTCAAGTTCACCGGATGAACGCAGGTAGTCCGCCACCAAGGCCAGTCCAACCACTTCTCGGGCGTGGTTCGGGTCGCCGATGATCCGCATGGCGAGCCTGCCCGAGATGGCCTTGACGAGTCTGAGTACCCCGGTCACGCTCTCGTCGTCACTGGTGAGTTCAAGCTCGTCAAGGGCCTTGCGGAGCACGTCGGCCGCTTCCTCATGCCAGGAGGTGGTCACGATGAGCCGATGGCCGAGTCCGTCGGTGAACTCGGGAACGTGGTCAATGATGTAGCGCTCTGATTCCCGGGACAACTCGGGCTCGCGGGGGTAGTCGTAGAACTCGACGCCGAAGTTGCGGTCCACAGTGAGCACCCACTCGGACTGGTCGTGGAGGTGGTCCAGCAGTTGCTTCTCCTCGGGACCTAGTTGCAGGGTCACTGCCGGCAGGGCAGCCGCCTCCGCCGCGGGATCGACGAGTCTGGCGACAGCACGCAAGTGCAGGTCGTGGCCTGCCAGCAGCCGCCGGCTCAATAGGTCGCCTCGGGTCCCATCCTCCTCAACCCGGACATGGCGCGTCCACCGACAGCCAGAGTCCTCCAAGTTGAAGGTTGTAGTCCAACGAGTCAGCAAGGCCTCCGCGGAGTTGCTTACGCCCGCTTCGTCCTGGGGCAGGACGGTAACGAGTTCGGGACTGAACACGTCGGTGGCAATGGATACGTTCACGTCCCGGCCAGGCAGGTCGCGCACTTCGGCTAGGTCGAGGGAGCGCCGGGCAAGTTGTACGGTCGGGAGAAGGTGCGAAGCGCCTCGGCTCACGTTGTCCTGCTGCAGGTCGCGCAGCAGGTGATCCAGTCCAGGTGCGGGGCTCTGTGGACTGGCACGCCCGTGCACAACCAAGTCCAGCGGCTGTGCGCGCCGAAGACTGTCTTCATCATCCTCCTGCGGCCTGGCATACAGGCGTAGGGCTTCCGCCACAAAGGCGCCGCGGCCCGGGTTGACCGCTTGCACCCGCAGGGCGGGCAGGTACGGGTGCAACTGTGAGAACAGCCGCAACCGCTCAGCCACAGTCTCGGCGGATAGCGTGGAGGTCTCCTGGTCGGCATTCTCCAGTCCGACCATGTAGGCGACCTCCCCCAGGGCGCCGTCTGGGTCCGGGGTATCGGCGGGAACCATGACTGAATGGAGAAACAGCAGGCCTCCAGCGTTGACGTAGGCGCTCCCTTGCGCGTCACAAGCAAAAGCGGGCAGGTTGTGGGGCTGTAGCCGCTCAAACAGGGCCACGTCCACACGTTCCCGCCGGTCGGCAGCACTCATGGACAGCACTTGCTGCACCGCGTCTGCCATAAAGTCCCAGTAAGCGAGATACCATGCCAGCTTGAGCGGGTGCGTCGGCAGCAAGAGCACCGCTCGCACGGTTTCGTCGGCGCGACGCACCTCCAGCTCAAGGGTGTCCAGCGAGCACAGCAGGCGAACCTGCTCGAGGTCAGGTTCCACCGCGTCCTTCACTTGGTCGAGCAGTTCAGTGTAGCGGTTCAGGTAGTTCAGGATACCGTTGCGCAGGTCCTTATGCTCTTCGTCGTCGTCGAGTTCCAGGTTAGTGACGGAACCACACGCACCATAGCCTTGGCTCTCATTTCCCTCCATATCTCTGCTTGGGATTCGTTGGCGCAGGATGTTGCGGAAGCAGCGTTCCCGCGCGTTGAGGAAGAGACGCCAGGTCTCGGTGGCGGACACGTCTTCAGGGGCCGCAATCGCCTCGAACTCGTTCTCCTGCAGGGGGTCAACCGCCCCGACGGCTCGGTAGCGCCCCAAGTTGCCGGGGTGTTCCAGGCAGTGCCGCTCTAAGGCGGCGAGGTAGGGCGTTGAGGCGAGACGGTAGATGTGGCGACCGTTCACCAGCACCGGGTAGTGCAGAAGTCGACTGGCCTCGCGCTCCTCCGGCAGCCACGCAATGGAGATGTCCCTCTCTCCTTTGGGAAGCTTGAGCGCGTGGCGCAGTTTCACCATCGCCAGAGACGCTTCGGTGGACTTGCGGCGCGGCCCATCGCCATCGCCTCCGCCCACTTCCTCGGACAGCCAGAACGGCACACTGAAAGCCTCAATGACGGACTTGTCCTGACCCACTATCTCCCGCCCATGCGCGTCCAGTGCCGCTACGCGCACTTGCACCTTCCTGACCTCGATGTCGTCATCGACCGTGCACTCCAGCGTGAAACTTCGGCGGCTGGGCGCGACGTCCGTAGCAGGCAGGTCTACGCCTGCAACTTCCTCAGGGTCGTAGGTCTCTGGGTCCGGTACCAGACTGACGGACCAATGGCTGACATTCTCGGGCTTCTTGGGCGTGGTGGTCCACTTGATCTTCAGCTTCGCGTCCTTGGGCGCCTCCAGTTCCGTTCCAGGGCCACTAGGCTGCTTCAGGCCGCACCCATTGACCACGACGCCCGCTTCGTCCACAAAGGGCGCGAGGTCAATAGCCTCCAGATTCGACTGCTCTACGTCAGGAAAGACCCATTGCTCAAAAGTCAACCGACCGGGGTGCTCCTCCGCCAAGGCCCGCAACCAGCCGCGGACATCATTCAGTGGCCTGCCACTGAGAGCCTCCACCAAGCCGTCGCGGACCTCTCCCGGGGGCAGGCCGAGGGAGGCCACTCGTTCCGTAACGCTCATCTGCGGCCTGGCGGGTCGGGCCAGCCTGTTGACACACTCCCGGTTCTGCGGCAGTCGCTCGACCATGCGCTCAGTGGCCCCGAGGTCCGGAACGAGGCCGACCATCCACAGGTGCCGGCCGATCTCGTCCACGGATGCACAGCGGCTCACCGTGTCCAGGAACTCCACCTCGTGCTCCGTGGATGGGCGCGACCGCCCCCGGAACTGCTCCCTGACAACGCGCACCACAGTCGCGAAGTCGGGGTCTAGGTCCCGCCGCAAGCGGTCCGCCAAGTCTCGCAAGAAGCCTTGTACATCGAAAGGCTTGAAAGCGTTGCCCAGGGAGCTTGCGGCAGGGTCCCGGTTGTCCGCGGGCACGATCACGCACAGGACACTCCCCTTGCGGTTCCGCAGTTCTATCGCCCGGTCGCTGGTGATTGCCGTCTCGCCGTTGTGCCCGTCACCCAGGACGAAGGCCTGTACGTTCTCCGGGGCCAAGCCGCGGAGGCGCTTGCAGGCGTAGAGCGCTTCCTCCCGCGACAGGTAGTCCAGGCGCTCACAATGGCCCAGTTCCTTCCCTGCAAGCTCCTCAGCCAGCGCCTCCACCAGCTTGTCTAGGATGATCCTGCGGCTTGTGTCAGTCATGATCAGCGCCCTCCAGGGCAGGCTCTAGTGACCCCAGATCTCGCTCGGTTACGTACCGCGGCTCGATGTACTGCGCGTTGAAGTCGTCGGACAAGTCCTCAAAGACGCCCATCTGGCGCAGGCGGCGCTTGAGAGCCTCAAAGTTCTCCTTGGCCGCTGCGACCGTCTCCACGCTGCGCATCCAGTCCGGCGGGCGGTCAATGATGATGCCGTAGCGTTCCTCCAGAAACCGCAGGAAGTTGGCAAGAGACACCGGCCGCGGGCGCACATCGGTAAGATCGCAGTTCCAATCCGGCCGCACATCCGCGTAGCCGGGCATGACGCAGCAAAGTTGGACAAGGATCTCCAGCAGCCCCTCGCTCATCTGGAGCCGCCACGCGCGACGGCCACGAACATTGCCCTCCAGGATGCCGTCCGAGCGCCCCAGTCCCCCCACGGAGCGGTACCACTTCAGCATGCTGTTGACGATCTCCGAGCGTTGCGCTTCCTCAAGCAGGCGGAGCACGGCATCAACCTCATCTTGTGCACTCGCCAGGAGTTGAGAGATCTCGTGTGGCATGTCATCGGGGTATGACATACCGTTCTCCTCCAAAATGGCGTCCTTCTCCATCCCCGCCCGTGCCAGCGCCTTAGGGTCGGAGCGCCATGCGGCGATCTGCTGCAGGTTATGCGCAACGTTGGGTCCAGAGAAGTCAGGTTTCGGGGTCGTGGCGTTGATGTACCTGTGCAGCGTTCGCAACAGCAGATTGCTGCGAAGGAAATGCTGCACGCCGGTGAAGTGATCCTCGACTTGTTCCTGGGCCATACGCGCGCTCAGGTGGTGGCGGTCGCCCACCATGTCCACGTAGGATCTCACGGGCGAGGGCAGGTCGTCCTTGCCCAAGACCCAGTACGGGTCCACCACGTCTTCTTCCGCCAGCCGATTGGTCACGTACTGCAACTCCAACGTGTACACGAACATCTCGAAATTCAGCAGGCCCGCCAAGAACTGCGCGAGTGTCCTGCTGGGAACACGGTCTCGATAGGCGGTGATCAGTAGGGCTACATCTTGTGCTAGGCGGCGGGCGGACCGTGCCAACGCGGGCGCCGGAGGCCGTATAGGCGAGACCACGGAAGGTGGGCAGGGCTCAAAGCCGTCCAGATAGTGGAAAAGCCCCACCGTCTCTACATCCAACCGGGTATGACCATCGTATCTTCCCCCCATTTGTACCGTGTTGTCGAGTTGCAGGCCCTCGGCGAATGTGTCTTGTATGAACCTCAACCCGCGAATGGCTGTCGAGCTGGAACCGTGTGCCCGTTCCGCATCCGGAATCGGGTGCAGCAGTCCCGGCACCTCCGCCGTCAGGATCTGGTACACGAATGCCGGCACCCCTCGCACGCGGCGCCCCTCTGCTGGAAAGCCGGGCTTGTAGCTCAGGAAGCTCAGCGGCCTGATGTAGAAGATCTGCTCTCCCTTGCGCCAGCTTCTGCCACGTCGTGCCGTCTCGACGAAACTGGTTCTAATCCACTTATCCAGCACGCGGAGCCCGTCTGCGCTGTCGAACCCAACCATGCTCTTATGCTGGGCAAGTGCGTCCCTCCGCGCATCAATGTTCGTCGGGTCCGTCAGCTTCCCGCGCTGTCTGCCTCCGGAGCGGATCAAGTAGAACAGCGTGGGCAGTAGCGCCTCCACATCGAAATTATTCATTTCGAAAGTGAACAGCATGTCGAAAGCGAAGCCTTTGAGCTTCCTCGGCTCCTTGGGGAGTTTGATCTTCATGCCGTCTCGCCCCCTGACGTGATGGGCTCTCTTATGAGCTTGCCGTCCCGTTGGAGCACGCGGTGCAGAACGCGGCCGCTCTCCATCAGTACCACCTCATCCGATCTCAGGCGCTGCAGGCGGGTCTTGAACTGCCCGAGGTCCACGAGATAGGGCTGCCACTCCAGAACGTCCGGGACATAGCCTTCCCTCATGCGCATGAGTAGCTCAAACAGGTCCAGATGAACGCGCAGCGACGGGTCTCCGTCCATATGGACGAACTCGATGGTGTTCGGGCAGGTCTCGATGAACCGTACGTCCGTGGGTGTGACAACGCGGCATGTGAACTTGTCCGCCGGATAACGCTTGAAGACTGTGAACTCGAGCTCTTCCCTGTAAGCCGTCCGCACGCACAGGTGGCCCGCCCGAACGCTCGGCGCAACGATCCCGTCCGAGGCGGATATGGCATCACACAGCCAGTCCCGGACCTGCTCAGGCTCAACCGCGCCGCTAACGATCTTCTGGAAGGTCTCGGCGTGGCGGTAGGGCAGGAGGTCGGCGGGCGGCGGCAGGCGCCAGTCGGACTCGCGGACCCGCGCCTCATCCATCTCGAAGTACAGCACCCGCTTCATCACCCGATACCATTCGTCCCGGAGGGCCGCATAAGTGAGTCCGGACATGGGATTTGACGACCGACCAAAACCGGGGAGCAGGACTTCGTCAATGTGCTTTCGTTTTTCGGACCCGCGGTTATAGTGCAGGAAGCGCCCCCAGCGGGGCGTGGGGTATCTGCCCACGTCATAATCGGCGAGGTCCTCCAGTTCGTCATCAAGCTCCCCCGCGGGGTTGAAGACGGCGTTGAAGTAGAGCGCATCTTGCCAACCGTCGGACCTTACGCCGGATTGCACTTCCTCATGTATCTCCGTACAGCCTCGCACACCGGCGATTACGTACGAGAGCGCCGATCGCAGGTCGCGGATGGTCGTGTGGCGGACACCGCGCAGGTGGGTTAGATGGAACAGCCCGGCTAGACGTGCCCGCACCACGGCCCCGTTGCGCTCGTCAATGAGAGTGTCCCGGTTGAACCGGATGACGCACGAGCTTCGGGCTTTGCAGCCCTCACAGGTCGCCCAGCCCGGATGCTTCAGGATGGCCAGTAAGACACGTTCAAACAGCGAAGACCCCGTGGAGCTTTCCGCCGTTAGACAGCGGCTCTTGAGGTCCACCAGCGCGACGCGCGGCTCTCTGTCTACTCTCTTCCCCCGCAGCTTGTGGTAGATGACATTGCCCAGCCAGCCATAGCGGTTATTGTGCAGGAAGTAGTCTCGCAAGCGCCCGTCGTTGATGGCCAGCAGCGCCGTGAACCCAGTAATGTTCTTTGGGGGCAAAGGGCCGGCCAGAGGCGCCAGCATCTCGTCCAGTATCTCGTTGGCGTGTCTCCCCTTGTGGGACTCGCTGGCGTCGTAGTTTGCCGTGTACACCCTGCCGTTGAGCCCGGCTCTCCAGCCATTGGGGTTCTCGAATTCGAAATTCGCCCCCAGGCCTTCGAGCTTGCGGCGCACATGTTCCAGGAACGCGGTCTTGCCGTCGCCCGGGTTTCCGGTGAGCAGGACGAGCAAGAAGTCGCCCTCCATGATCTCGGGAACAAGCCTCTCATCCAATAGCGTGCGCACGTAAGTTCTCTCGGCGAATTCGGTGTCGAGCCCGCGGTTGTCGGCATTGCCTGTGCGGCTATTCTTGTAGACGGCCTGCAGGTCCGTCACAAGCGGGTTATCAACCCACTCCCCTTCTTCCACCACTGGGCGGCTCTGTATCACGGCTTCGAGAGCACGGAGCAACTCCCGCGCAGACCCCATGCGTCGGGCCCGATCAGGGTGGCAGCCCTGCTGCAACACCTGCGCATACTCGGCCGCCTTCTCATCCAGTCCAAGCGTCGCCACTTCTACCATTTGGTGCTTGTCCGCTGATGTGTCCGTGACGGCAAAGGGATACGTACCAGTTAGGACGCGGAACAGCACGACACTGGCGGAGTAGGTGTCGCATGAGGCGTCCCAGACCTCCCCCGTGTCAATCTCCGGCGCCCGGTAGCGCGGCGTGCCAACCATGGTGATGCCCGAAGCCGCGTCGGTGCGTGCCACCCCGAAGTCAATGAGCTTTGCCCCCACATCCGAGACGATGATGTTCTTGGGGCTAATGTCGCGGTGGCAAATGCCTTGCTCAGCCAGGTATTCACATGCGTCGAGCAGCCGGCGCGCTAGGTCGTGGGTCCTATCAAGGCTCCAGGGGAAATCGTCATCCAGCTCCTCCAGCGACGGCCCCGACACGAACTCCAGCTTCAGGTGAAACTCGTCGTTCGGGGGTCGCACGTCGTGCACCCGCACAATGGCGGGATGATGAAGGCTTTGCAGGGCGCGGAACTCCGTTCCCGCCAGGGCCCTGCAACAATCATCTCGCAGAATCCGCTTGAGTACGAACTGACCGCCGTAGTGTAGATCGGTGACGAGATAAGTCACAGCAGTAGCGCCGCGCCCCAGTACGCGGTCAACTCGGTACTGGTCGCTAATGATATCTCCCTGCTCAAACACTCTGGTCTCCTCCCTGCTGCCGCTCTTCTCGTCCGCGTCCTCTCGTCGGTCGGCTCTGTCTGCCGCGGCGAGGACTTCCGCCATCAGATGTGCACGATCTTTCGGGCTCGGAGCGTGTCCCATATTCAGTCGAAAGTGGCGGCGGGTCTTCTAATTTCGGCGGTTAGGCGATCAGGACCTGCTCTGGCAGGGGCCTGTACGGAAATCTAAGGCCCGGTATTGTGTAGCATAGTGATAAGATCGTCGGTCTCGTGTATCCAGGCCTTGCCGCGTTGGTTGGCGTTGCGCCTTGCGATCACCAGGATCATCCCCACGTTGGCGCCTGTGTCAGTGTGATACGTCGTGGCGCGGTCCAGGGTGCGGCGCAAGGGCCTCATCACCCCGCCTTCCATCGCGTTCGTCGTGCGATAGCTCCGGGGATGCTTCACCTTG
>JABUFB010000034.1 GCA_013314775.1 Armatimonadota bacterium
CAGACAGTCACGCTCTTTTACGCTCATGAGTAGTTCCATCCCGGATAGTTCGCCGCGCGACGACGACGACACTACCACCGGACATTTCTACTTTGCACCAACCGGACATTATCACGTTGCGCTTACAAAACCTGCTGATAGTGCTTTACAGCCGCGGAGTGGTTTGATATACTACGTGTCCCAACGACGGGCGCTTAGTTCAGGGGGAGAACGCCACCTTGACACGGTGGAGGTCAGTGGTTCAAATCCACTAGCGCCCACCATGAGGACCACCAAGCCACACCCATCGGGTGTGGCTTTCGCTTTTCCCCGGGTTCGTCCCCAATCGGCTCTCGGTTGCTCAGTCGGGTCCGGCGTTTCGACCAGCCCGACAAAGAAGAAGGGACCCGGAGCCCGGGTCCCTTCTGGTGTGTCCTTGCGCTGCGCGATTGGACTTAGAAGCCCACGCGCACCTCGGCTGCGAGCAAGTCCTGATCTGCCATTCCGGCGCCGGATGCGGCAGCGCCCTGAATCGCGTAGGTCAGCCCGATCTCGACGCCGTCCGCAACCTTCTTGCTGGTGCGGATGGAGAACAGCTCGTCGTAATCAAGAGCCGACAGCGGCGACATGGCCCAGTAGTTGCTCTTGCTGTCGAGGCTGTAGTAGGCGATCTCGAAGGGCAGGTTCGCCAGGTTGAACTGCAGCTGCCCGCCGATGGCCTCTACGTTGGTGATCGCGATCGGGTTCCGCAGCCAGCGCTCCCACGAAATGGCGTTGCCGCCATTGGTGTTCTGCGCAACGAACATGCCGCGGTAGTCCTCGTAGTACGGGTTGATGGTGCTGTACCACACATCGTAGCCCGCATCCACGCTGGAGTAGTACCCGCGCAGGTTCCAGTTCTTGCCCTTCCACACATCGACCATGGCCATGACCGCCTCAGGAGTGCTGAAGTTGAGGTTGGTCATGTCCACGCCGAGGCGGGAGTCGGTGAGCTGGGCGTACTGCGCATACAGCTCGCGGCCCCAGAACTTGGTCCAGAAGTCAATGGCCCAACCGGACTCGAAGCCGTAGCCGTCATCGAGGTACTCGCCGGCGATCTTCCAACTCGGCTTCTCGTAGCTGACCATCGCTGCGAGGTAGCCATCGCTGGTGTCATAGCCGTTGGCCCAGTCGTACTCGGCCGCGCCCACGAACAGGTCGAAGTCGAGGTTGGTGTTCCACACGTTGTCGAACTTGGCGCGGACACCATCCTGGGACTGGCGGCTGTTGTTGACCAGGAGGCCAAGGCCGTAGTTGACGAACTGGCGGCCCCAGACCCAGTCAGCAGCAAGCAGCTTCTTGGTCGGGAACATCAGGCAGGCTTCGTCGAGCCAGATGGTCTCGGCGCTGTAGCCGTCGACCGCGCCCATCTCGTTGGCGGACGGAGCAACGGACTGTCCGGCGCCATACCATGCGCGGCCCATGTCACTGGTGTTGCGGACCTTGAGGGCAATGCGGCCCATAAGGTCGTTGGTGACCTGGCCTTCCACGCCGACCTTGGCGGTGAGGTTGTCGAACTGATAGTTCGCGGACACAACCTCGTCACCGGCCCAGCCGATGCGGTAGTCGATGAACCCGAAGACCTTCGGGCCCTTTGCATGCTCTTCGAGCCATGCAACGCGGTCGCTGAGGTCATACACGTCGTCCTCGAGGTAATCGAGGTCGTCGCGGATGTCCTTGAGTTCGTCGGCGAACTCATCGATCAGCTGCTTGCAGATCGCCCTGACCTCATCCGGGGTCGGGGGATCGCCCTTGGGACCCTGCGGACCAGCGGGACCAGCGGGACCGGCAGGACCCTGCGGACCGGCGGGGCCGGCAGGACCGACAGGACCAGCAGGACCGGCGGGACCAGCGGGGCCGGCGGGACCGGCAGGACCGGCAGGACCGGCAGGACCGGGGTCACCCTTGGGACCGGTGGGACCGACAGGACCGCGCTCACCGCGAGGTCCGGGAGGGCCCATCGGGCCGGCAGGGCCGGCGGGGCCTACGTCGCCCTTGGGACCCATCGGGCCAGGGTCGCCCTTGTCGCCCTTGGGGCCGACCTGGGCAGTGCCCACGCCGCCACCGGCGGGGCCGGCGGGACCGGCAGGACCGGCAGGACCAGCGGGACCAGCAACTCCGGGAGGTCCAGCGGGACCAGCGGGGCCGGCGGGACCAACGTTACCAGCCGGGCCCTGGGGACCGCGGGGGCCGGGAGGGCCGGGAGGGCCGGCGGGACCAGCGGGGCCCTGCTTGCCCTCGGGGATGGCTTCGAGCATGCGCGCGATGGCCGCTGCGAACTCGTAGCGGGTCATGGCGCGGTCGCCGCGGAAGGAGCCATCGGGATACCCGATGATGATCCCTTCGTCGACGAGGGTCTGCACGGCGTCGTACGCCCAGTGATCGAACGGCACGGTCTCCGCCGGGTTCGTCTGCGCGAAGCAGGGAACCACGAGCAGGGAAACCACAGCACACAGCATGAGCTTTCTCATCGTCTGTAGTCCTCCTCAATTTGGTCCGGGGGATGTCAGCCGCCGCTCGCGGTGAGTGCGGAAGCATCCCGGAACGAGCCTGTCTGTGTTTGCGGACCGGCGAGGAGAGTGTCCTTTGTTTCCTCTTCCGCGCCCGCCGCGTCTGCAATGCCCATTCCGCTTCACATGCTTGACCCCTTGTGCCCGGCCAGGAGGTGCCTCCCTTCTTGGCCAGACTCGGCACATGGAACATGCAAAGCACCGGCTGCCGCGGCCCGGGAAGCCCAGGCCACGCACTGCGGACTATAGCACAGGGGAGACGCCGAAGTCAATTGCGGCGGTCCTCTCACAGTGCCGAAATCCATGTCCTAGGACAGTGCCACGCAAGGATCGTCTTGGGGTATCGGTGGGGGCCTGAGCAGGTTCCGGGGAAACGAGCCCGAGCACTCAGCTCACTTGTCTTCGCCGAGGATCTCGCCGGGGGTGAATGAGCGCTTGAGCAACTCGCCGACCTGCTGGACCTCTTCCCACGTGATCGCTGGCAGGTTGGTGCCGGCTGACTCATCGGGGGCAGCGGAGTTATCGTGCTCGTCGCCCGGCGAGCTTCCCTGATCCGGCCCGTCGGGCTGCTCAGACTGCAGCTCTGCCACGTCTTCCTGCAACCCTTTCGACTGCTCGAAGGCGTGGGCAGCGGCCGTCTCGAACCCAGCTTTCGCGAGACAGTTGCCCATCCACCAGTAAAGATGAGCGTCCAGGGGGCCGCCCGAAATGCCATTTTCGAACGCAGTGACAGCATCAAGGAGCGCCGTGCGGTATCGAGATTCGTCCAGCACCACGCTGTCACCGGTCTCGTCATCGATGGCGGTGAAGGCGTCCTCGGCCAGCACGTAGCGGTTGTACCCCAGGGCGAAATAGCAGATCGGATCATTTACCCCCAGCTGAACCGCGCGTTCGAGATGAGCGACCACCCGATCGTGCCGGTCCAGATGATAGCAGCACTCCGCGGCGATAAGGTGAGCGGTCGCGGCATGCCGTCGATTGCGCAGCTTCAGGGCGTCGACTCGGTCAAGAGTCTCCTGAAGTGAGATGCGTCGCTTGTCGGCCAGGGAGAGCATCTCGGTGACGGGGATCTCCTCACGCCCGGCAAGGCCATTGAGCAAGCCGTGGAAGCGCACCTCGGCCTCGAGATGCCAAAGGAGCAGGTCAGCCAGCTCCCTTGCCTCCGGAGTCTGACGGCTCACGCGCGAAGCCACGAGTTCGTAGTACAGGCGTGTGAAAACGGGCACGCTATCGAACTCGCTGAGGCGCGCGAGAAGCTGCTGGATATCATGTGTATTCTCAAAGAGTGGCATTTTGCTACCGATGCCGGAACAGATGGTCCGCCTGGGAATGCGTATTCTCTACCGGCGCGCTCTCACCTCCCCAAGAACAGACGCCGCGCGAAATCCGCGCGGCGTCTGTCTGGCGGTTGGAGCGCAGACTACTTGAGCTCGACCTTGGCGCCGACGGCCTCGAGCTTGGCCTTCATGGCCTCGGAGTCTTCCTTGTTGACCTCTTCGGCAACAGTAGCCGGAGCAGACTCCACAAGTTCCTTGGCCTCCTTGAGACCGAGGTTGGTGATCTCGCGGATAGCCTTGATGACCTGGATCTTCTCCGGGCCGATGTCGGTGAGGACCACGCTGAAGTAGTCCTTCTCTTCCTCGGCCGGTGCGGCCTCGCCGGCGGCGACGGCTACGGCGACCGGAGCAGCCGCGGTGACGCCCCACTGTTCCTGCAGCTTGTCCTTGAGTTCCACGAGCTGCAAGACGCTCAGCTCATTGATCGCGCTGATGATCTCGTCGACAGACATTGTCGCTCCTCCTGTGTGTGAACCGGTGCGGGCTGAAGCCGCCCGGCGGTATTCTTGACACGACTTGCTCTGGCAGCCATCCTGGGGCTACCAGCGGTGGCGCAGATGCGACAACCGCTCCCACGTCTACGCGGCCTGTTCCTGGCGCTTGTCGGCGACAGCCTGCAGAGTGTAGACCAGCTCCGACACAGCGCCGTTCAGGGTGCCGACCAATGCGTTCAGCGGGCCGGCGATGCTGCCAACGACGCTGCCCTTGATCTCGTCCAGCGGCGGCATAGAAGCAAGAGCGCGAGCGCGGTTGGTGTCGTAGACGACGCCATCCACATAGGCGGCCTTGATCTCCCAGCGCTGTTTGTCACTTGTCAGGGTCTTGGCAAAGTCCAGGATGGCCCTTCCCGGTGTGATCGGGTCTTCGGCGCAGAACATGACAGCGGTCGGGCCCTTGAGCATACCGGCCAGTTCCTCCGCCGGCGTGCCGGCGAGGGCAAGCTTCAGAAGGCGATTCTTCGCAACGAATACCCGCCCGCCTGCCTCAAGGATCTGACCACGAAGGGTATTGACCTGGTTCACCGGAATGCCCGAGAAATCCAGCAGGTACATGCCTGCTGAGTTCTCGAAAGCCTCCCGCAGTTCCGCGACGATGGCCTCTTTTTGAGGTGTGGGCATTTACTCACCTCCTCGGTAGTGGCACCCCTCCCACGGCCAGGGCACCAGGTGTTGGTGAAACTGCTCAAGCAAACAAAAAGGCGACGGCCACCGAGCGTCGGGACCGCCGCCTGTGCGTACAGGTGGCGCGCATCTCCCCTGACCGGGAAGATTACGCTTATAGCCCGACCTCGGCCGGCTGGGCTGGGCCCCATTAAGCGATAGCGCCGGCTGTCTACGGTCAGCATTGCACCCAACTGAATGGGTGCCATTGTCAGTGTGCCACGATCTAGCGGGTCTGCGCGATGAGCGCATCCACGTCGAGCTTCATGCCGGGACCCATGGTGCTGGAAAGCGCCGCAGCGCGTATGAACTTGCCGGTGACGCTGGCGGGCCTGGCGCGCTGAATGACGGTCACCAGATGGAGCAGGTTCTCCAGCAACTGCTCCTCGGTGAACGAAACCTTCCCGATCCCCACGTGGATACCGGCTCCGCGGTCCATTCGGTACTCCAGCTTGCCGCCCTTGAGTTCCTTGACAGCGGTGCCCACGTCGTCAGTGATGTTCCCGGCCTTCTTGTTGGGCATCCGAGGCCCCAGCTTGCGGCCGAGCGGGCCAATGATCCGCATCATCTGGGGTTGGGCGACGAGAATGTCAAACTCGTCCCACCCCTCCTGAATCGCGGCCACAAGATCCTCGGCGCCCACACGGTCAGCCCCGGCCTCCTCCGCGGCCTTCGCACCGTCACCCTCGGCGAAGACTGCGACCCGTGGAACCTTGCCCGTACCGTGGGGAAGCGTTGTCGTGCCGCGTACGGTCTGGTCGCCCTTGGAGGGATCGGCACCCATCTTCAAGTGCAACTCTATCGACTCATCGAACTTGGCGTTTGCAAGCTGCTTCAGGGTGCTGATCGCTTCCTGAGCAGTGAAGCGCCGCTGCTTGTCCACCTTCTTGCTGATTTCGACGAAACGGCGGCTGTGCTTGGGCATTGTGCACCTCGCTCGTCTGGAGGCGGCAGCCTCGCATCGGAGGCCGCTCCCACCCGGAGACGGTGGTAATTGCGCGCTCTGGGCGCGACCACGGCCCATCGGCCGCGGCAGTCTGTTTAGTCGCTGACGACGATCCCCATACTGCGGGCAGTTCCGGCGATGATCTTCGCGGCAGCTTCCACGTCGCGGGCGTTGAGGTCGACCATCTTGCGCTCAGCGATCTCGCGGATCTGCGCCCATGTCATCTGGGCAACCTTTTCCTTGTTGGGGGCAGAAGAAGCCTTGTCCAGACCCGCAGCCTTCTTGAGAAGACTGGCGGCCGGCGGGGTCTTGGTGACGAACGTGAAACTGCGGTCCTGGTAGACGGTGATCTCCACCGGGATGATGTCACCGATCTGCTGGGCAGTCCGCTCGTTGAAACTCTTGCAAAACTCCATGATGTTGACGCCGTGCTGCCCAAGTGCCGGGCCAACGGGCGGCGCGGGATTAGCCTTACCCGCGGGACAATGCAGCTTGACTACAGCCAGAACCTTCTTTGCCATGCTCGATACCCCTCAGAAACACGAAAGCCCCCCGGGCGGAAGACCGCCAGGATCGGGGGCGCCCCGGTTACAGCTTCTCGATCTGTGTGAAATCGACCTCGACGGGTGTCTCGCGGCCGAAAATGGAGACGAGTACCTTCACGGTCTCGCGCTCGGGATTGACATCATCGATCTTGCCGGTGAACTCGTTGAACGGGCCTTCCGTCACGCGCACGGCCTGGCCCACAGTCCAGATAGTCTTCGGCTTCTGGGATTCCTCGCCCACCGTCTTGAGGATCTCGGAGACCTCGGACTCCTTCAGCGGAACCGGCGTATCCGACGAGCCCACGAAATGCGTAACGCCCGCTGTCTGCTGGATCAAATGACGGAGCTCATCGTTCATGTGCATCTGCACGAGCACGTACCCGGGATAGAGCTTCCGCTTGACCTCGCGCCTCTTGCCCGCGGCCGAACGAATCTCCGTCTCAGTAGGCACCTCAATACGACCCACAAGGTGTCCCAGGTCGTGGGCCTCGACCATCTTCTCGATGGCCGTCTTGACCTTGTTTTCTTTCCCGGTGAGAGTGTGGACGACAAACCACTGCATGAGGTGCGCTCCCTGGCTGGCTCCGCCGCCTTGCGCTATTTCGAGATGCCAAGAATGGACATGAGTGTCGTGAAGAACAGGTCCAGAACCCCGACCCAGACGGCCACAATCGCGATAGCAAGAATGATGACAACGGTGAACGAGTAGGTCTCCTCGTGGCTGGGCCAGACCACACGCTGCAACTCGGAATACACGTCACGCAGGAACCTCCAAAGGTTCCTGAACGGTGTCGCGATGCGGCTGAGCAGTGGCGCTTTCGCTGGTTTCGGCGTGGCCATCCTGGTACCAACCTTGGATCGCCCGCTACCGGGCAAGTCGCAATGAGAGTAGAAGGGCATCGGCACGGGGCCGAATGTCGAAGACGGCGGGCGGGCGCACTCGGCTGCGCCCGCGAGTATGCTTGCATCGGACTGGCAGGGGCGGCCGGACTCGAACCGACAACCTACGGTTTTGGAGACCGTTGCTCTGCCAAATTGAGCTACGCCCCTGCTGGCGCCTGACCTGGCCGGCTCTTCTGACATCCGGCCGGAAGCGCAGGCTGCTCGCGCCCATTCCTACTTGCGCAGGCGGGCTTCGTTGTGTTCAGTGTGTTTGTTGCAGCACCGGCAGTACTTCCTGAGCGCCAGGCGGTCCGGCACATTCTGCCGATTCTTGCTGGTCACGTAGCCGTGCGCCTTGCACTCACTGCACTGGAGGATAATCTTGGTCTGAGGCACTGTCAACACCTTCCGCACTCAGTTCCCGGCCAAGGCAGGCCCTGGTCTCGGGGCAAGCTCGCACCGGGAGCATCAGCGCCCGGCGCGAGCAGTAGCCTTTCAGCGGCCTCGTCGTCGTCCTACTCAATAACCTTCGTCACCACGCCGGCGCCCACGGTGTGGCCGCCCTCGCGAATCGCGAACCGCAGACCCTCTTCCATCGCGATCGGTACGATCAGTTCCCCCGTGATCCGAACATTGTCACCC
>JABUFB010000035.1 GCA_013314775.1 Armatimonadota bacterium
CAAGGTGAAGCATCCCCGGAGCTATCGCACGACGAACGCGATGGAAGGCGGGGTGATGAGGCCCTTGCGCCGCACCCTGGACCGCGCCACGACGTATCACACTGACACAGGCGCCAACGTGGGGATGTTCCTGGTGATCGCAAGGCGCAACGCCAACCAACGCGGCAAGGCCTGGATACACGAGACCGACGATCTTATCACTATGCTACACAATACCGGGCCTTAGATTTCCGTACAGGCCCCTGCGTGGGCTACGGGAGATGTGCACAGTGATGGGACGTTGGTTCCGTTGAGGCCGGCGGACGAGGCTATTGCCTGTCGCGTTCGGCGAGTTCGTCGCGGACCTACCACCACAACGAGACTTCACATCGGGCCGTCTCCGGCGCGTGGGGCCCGGAGGAGGGGCCCTCACGTGCATAGTCTGCCACCGATATTGCCCCTTTGCCCTCTCACTGCCCACGCTGTGTCAATTGCCTTCGCCCCACCGCTTTGGTAGACTCGGAGTGTAGCGGCGGAACGACTGCAGGGTGATATTGGCGATAACGGGAACCTTTTCTGTATTGTAGCTATTGTTGCCTTTGCAGTGGTTGGCGCCAATGTTGGTATTTTGTTATCGTGCCGGGGGATGTGCGTGGCTGAAACGCTCTTCGACGAACAGCTCTCCCAGCGTTGGGAACTCCTCACCGGACCTCTGGAGCGCCAGGCGTGGCGGCGATCCGATGATGAGCTGACTTTCACCGTCCTGGAGCTTGCTCTGCGCAACCTGCGCGCCCTGCGAAACTCGCTGGAAGGAGAGCAGGGCCCTTCCGTCTCCTGGGACAGCCCCTGGATTGAAGCCCAGTATCCCATCGGCTGGGACTGGAAATGGCATGGGCAGACCTTCTCCCCCTCCTCGCTCCCTGACCCCGCTTGCCTGCAATCGTGGCAGTGGCATCTGGAGCGCTCCCTGGGCTTCTGCGTCTTCCACTTCCTGACCCGGGGGGTGGCGTTCCTGCGGCGTGGCGGCGCATACCTGCCACTGCTGCCGCCCCAGCTGCGCGCGGAACTTGAGACGACGCCCGAAGAGGATCGCCGGGAATACCTGGATATGCATCTGCGGGGTTTCTGGTTTTCTGATCCGCTTTTCATGCGTTTTGAGGGTCGGGTGGGCAAGCACAGGTATGATGTGGCGGCTGTGCTGGAGATTCACCCGCTGGTCCTGGACGAAGATGGGCGCCGGGCATATCACCCGGTAGTCACCGGACTGCGTTTCACCCTCGGCGATCCCCCGACCTGGACGCCCAGGGAGCGAGGCATTTTCTGGAACCGGATCCTCAAGCAGATTGCGGCGCAGGTAGAACGCTTGCGGCCACAAGCTCCGGAGCCTTTGTACAAGTCCACCGACGATCCCCCTTTGCTGGAGATAGAGCCGGAACCCACGGTTCTGGAGACACTCCCCGAACCGGTTATCCTGCCCCGGCGAACTTTCCCTTTGCCCATGGGCCCGGCCCTCGTTGACCGCGAGACCCACGAGGTTCTGACCGCTACCGTCCACACCCGCGGGCTGTTTCGCAATTGGTCGGAATTGCCGGTTCTCAATGAGGAAGTGCGCAAGGAGGCCGAGCGCATTTATCGCGAGGAGGGTCTGGAGGGCCTCAGGAAGCGCAAAGGCGGTCTGCGTCAGGCGCCCGACGGCACCGATGAACCGTATCTCGCGGCGGACTCGCGCACCGTCAAGGACCTCATGCTGGCTCTGGGGATGAGATCGGGCTATCGGCGCATCGATGAATCCACCCGGGATGTGCTGGCCTCAGGCGGTGCCCGGGAGTACGCCTGCCGGGTGTTCCGCAGTCCCCAGGGATATGTGGAAATCGGCCTGTCGTGGGACAGTCTGGCCGGGCCGTGGATGGACGAATGGCATGTGGAACTGGAACGGCGGGTCGCTCTGCGCGAACAGGAGATCCAGCAGCTCAAGGTGCAGGCCGGCGAGAGCCTGTTCCCGGAAGTGCAGCAGACGGAGATTCGGCGCTTGCAGCAGGTAGTGGACCAGGCTTCCGCCCAGATCCGCATCTGGAAGCGCGGGCACGCAATTATGGGCCTTGTGCTGGGACAAGTCTTCCACCAGCGCAGCAACTGGGTGGTAATTCCCGCCGAGGCGATCAGGATGGCGCTTTGGGAAGTGGAGGGCGCCGAGCCCCCCCAGAACTGGAAGCAGGAAGTGGACAATGTGCTGGCGTCCCTCGCCACCGTCATGTTCTCCGTGCGCGGCCTGGATGGGGAGACCGTCCGGGGCTTCGGGCGCTTTGTGGGTGAAGTCTGGTACGGGGACCACCCGATTCTGGTGAGGCGCGGCGATGAGAACAACCCTCCCGCGCCGCCCCAATCCGTGGAAAGCAACCAGTATCTGATGGACGTACAGCCGGGTTTCGTGGGCTGCCTGCAAGTGTTCAGGTCCGGGGCGTCGGAACTTGACGGGCCCGCTCAGAAGACGATCTTCGACTGGGCAAGGCCGCTGTCGCAACAAGAGCGAGGCCTGCTCAAGGGATCGGGCACGGCGCGATCCGGCAGCAACGGAGCGGGGTCCTACGTGTCCTTCGATCCGGCCCGCATTCTGGCTCATGGCGCCAAGGACTTCACCACCACTCAGCGCGCCCTGGATGACGCCCTGGAGCGCGAGATCACCCTGAACTGGGACAATCAGCACGGTCGCCGCCGCCAGCGCGTCAAGAACGCTGAAGGTGGGCCGGAACGCCTGTACTCGCGGAATGACTGCCCCCTTCTGCCGGAGGGCCAGATGTTCGTCCTGGCCGGCGGCAATGGCCGGCGCGCCGGCTCAGGGTACACAGTGGGAGGGCGTCGGTCGGTGATGCGCAGGGCGGGATGGCTGGAGATGGTCGGCGGCTACAGCGCCGAGCGCTCCGACCCGAAGCTGCGCTCACAAGCCGCGCGGCGCTTCCTTGAGGATCTCGAAGTCGTGGTGGAGGAATATTACGGAGGGGTAGTCGCAGGATACGATCAGGGACGCTGGCTGACACTGGACGCAATACGTTCCCTGGGCGTCCAGGAGATCATGAACCTCAACGTGCGGCCCTTCTTGCCCGCTAATTACCGCGAGCGCCGCCGTCAGGCCATTCGCGAACGGGGCATCGAGGTCCATGATACCGCCGAGGACCTGCGGCGCGCCACCACACAGCAGATCGCCGTTTCCGCCGACCGTATCCGCCTGGCACGCCGCAAGCGAGGCCTGTCCCAGCAGGCCCTTGCGGACCTGCTGGGCGTCCACCAGACCATGGTTTCCCAGATCGAAACCGGCAAGCGCCCGGTGCCGGACGAATTGCGCGACGCCCTGGAACGCTGGCTTGCCGAAAGCTGAGCGACCGAAGTTGGTGGTGCCGTCCGCCGCAGGTGCCCCGGGTTGGTGCCCCCGGGTTGAGTTGAAACCCGGGTTGTGCCCCCGGATCGACGCCCCGGGTTGAAACCCGGGGCTAGAGGCCTTCGGCCGGGCGTCCTGACGGACGCAAAGGCTGAGGAGATTGCCGACCAGGTCGCGTAGGTCGTCGGCGCCCCGCGCTGAAGCACGGGGCTAGAGGCCTTCGGCCGGGCGTCCTGAGGGACGCGAAGGCCGAGGAGATTGCCGACCAGGTCGCAAAGGGCGAGCTTCTCGACAAGCCGTTGCCGTCCAGCCCCGAAGGGGCGGAAGCCCTTTGCCACCAGCGTAAGCTGGTGGAATCAGGGCCCCCCCTCCGGATTATAAGAGCCCCCGAAGGGGGCGGCAGGTGCCCCGGGTTGAGGCGGTGCCCCGAATTGGTGCCCCGGGTTGAAACCCGGGTTGTGCCCCGCGCTGAAGCACGGGGCTAGGGGCCTGCGGCCGGGCGTCCTGCCGGACGCGAAGGCCGAGGAGATTGCCGACCAGGTCGCAA
>JABUFB010000036.1 GCA_013314775.1 Armatimonadota bacterium
AGGCACAGCCGTCACCCCGAAGGCAGACCACCCGTGGAAGAAACCCTACAAAGGAGACTCCCGACCCCAACGGCAGTAGGACATTTCTACTTTGCACAAAACCGGACATTTCTACTTTGCGTTGACATTCATGGAGATGGATGTTGACTTCTCTTTAGTCATCCGCTATACTGCCCCCGTGCGACGTACCAAGGCCGCTATCTGGGGGTCGTAACCCATGCCAATCTACGAATACAAGTGCAAGAAGTGCGGGAACACCTTTGAAGTTCAGCAGGGCTTCGGCGACGAGCCCGTGAAGACCTGCACGGCCGAGAACTGTGGCGGTCGCGTTCAGAAGCTGTTCAGTCCACCTGCCATCATCTTCAAAGGCAAGGGCTTCCATGTCACCGACTACGGCCGTGGCAGCTCGGGCCGTTCCGGGACCCAAAAGCCGGCCCCGTGTTCCGATGCCGGGGTGTGCGAGACCTGCCCGAAGGCCGCCGAAGCCGCCGCAGGCAGCTGAAGCCAGCGCGGGCACAGCTCCGGACCAATATCCAGGACGGCTCCCCAGAAAAGGGGAGCCGTCTTCGCCTTCGGGCTACGGCTCCACAATCACCTTCAGCGCACCGTACTGCTCTTTGTGCCGGGCGACGTCGAACGCCCGGACCGCATCCTCGATGGGGAACCGGTGCGTGATCATCGCTCCCACACGCACAACGCCCTCCGCGAGCAGGTCCAGCGCGGTCTGGAAGTCCTCGTACTGGTGATTGCTAGATGTGGTGACGATGCGCTCACCCGCAAGAGCGCCGTCTGAAAGGGAAAGGTCGCTCGCGCCGGCCATAAGCATGAGCGTACCACCCCGCGCCAGGCAGCCGAGGGCTGCCTGCTGCACCGCCGGATCCCCGGTTGTCTCGAAAATGCAGTCCGCGCCGCGCCCGCCCGTGGCCTCCCGGACGGCCTCTGCCACCGCCTCCGGCCCAATAGCGCCTGAGAGCGCCTGTTGCGCGCCCAACTCGGTGGCACAGGCCAGGGCGGCATCATACACATCCGCGACTACAGCCGCGCCAGCGCCGAATGCCCTTGCGGTTTGGAGGATCATCAGACCGATGGGGCCTGCTCCCCACACCGCAAGGCGCGCACCCGGATAGACTGACGCCCTGCGCACGGCATGCACCGCCACCGCAAGGCCATCCAGAAAGGTGGCTTCAGCACAGGAAAACCCGGCCGGCAGCCGGTAGATGAACTCGCTCCAGACCGGACACCATTCCGCCATTCCACCGGGGTTGAAAGTCTCCGTCTCCCAGCCCGCGCCATGGCCAAGGTGGGCAGTGGCAGCGCAGAGGCTCTCCCGTCCGCGGCGGCAGTCCAGGCATTGGCCGCAACCTTTGAAGGCCAGCGCGGTCACCGGGCTATCCGCGTGTTCCCCACCGATTTCGTGGCCGAGGATCATATTGGGTGGATTGGGTTTCTCAACCCCCAGCGTGTGCTTCGCCCAAGGGTTCTCGCCCTCGAAATACCGCAGATCGCTCCCGCAGATGCCGCAGGCGCGAACACGTACCAGTTCGGTGCCCTTGCGGGTCTCAGGAATGGGGACGTCCATGACCGCAAGATCACGCGGCCCGCGCAGAACTACTGCTTTCATAAGCCTTGCACCAGGGGGTACGCCTGTGCCGGGGTCGCACGGGCGCGGATGGTCAGGTACAGGCCAATTCCCCGCATGTGATGCAAATCCTCCAGCCACGGAGCGGGTCAGAACGGAAGGGGGAGCGAAACAGCGGTATTCTCGGGGCGTTGGGCAGAGGTCCGTCGCGAGTTAGCGCCCGGCCTCAAGGAAGACCCTCACCAGGCTCCGAATAGCCGGGGCTTGCGAGAGAGGGCGTGCTGCCGGTAGTGAGCCGGGCGTCGGGATCAAGCAGCCGCCGACCGGCGTAGTCCTCGAAAACATTGGGACTAAGAGCAGTCGCGTCCCGCCGGAAGTTGCTGGCGTAAGACATTCCGAACGAACTGGGTTCGCTGGGGGGTGCGACCGTGCGTCGGCCCGCCTGCTCCACCGGACCATCCAGACCGTTGTCGGCGAAGGTGAAACATGGGGCCTTTGCAGGAGGTGCTTGTCTGATGGTCGGCGCGGCCGGCTCCTCCGAAGGTCGGCGTGAGACGGCAGGAGTCGGGCGTGATGCGAGGCGTCTGCGCACCGGCGACGCGCGTCGCTCCGAGACGGAAGCTTTCCGAACTCCAGCCACCGCACTGGCAGCGGAGGCCTCGGGCTCAGGAGTAGCAGGCGGGGTAGCAGAGGCTGGTTCCGGCCTCGGCTCGCCTGCGCGGACTGCATTGAGAAACGCAAATGAGGCCGCATCGATCTTCGTGACTGTCGCGGTGGCGGTGGTATCCGCGCCGGAAGCCAGGAGGCTTGCGGACACGTCATCGGCGGAACTGGGACCACGACCGATGAGTTGCGTGGCTACCAGGTAGAACATGAGCGCGCCGATGAACAGGCTTGCGCAAGTGCCGATGAACGCGGGTGAGCCGACGGGAGGGGTACTGGCGCTTTCGACAATGTGGCGCTCTTCTTCAGCCAGGAGCAGCGCGCCCTTGATGCGGCTGCACAGGTCTGGAGGAACCGGGATGGGAGCGTCCGCGGAACGCCTGAGAGCCTCGCGGGCGAAGCGGACTTCCTCGAGGATCTCGCGGCAAGCGGCACACGAGTCCAGATGGGACGATAGCGAACGGCTCTCCGCAGCCGGGAGCTGGCCGTCCAGATACGCCCCAATTCTAAGCCTCGCAGCACGACAGGTCATCCGGTGGACAACCCTCCAAAGGGCTTGCCAGATGGGTTGGCGTCAGTCTGAGGCTGGACGGTCCACACGGATCGTCCCCTGCTGGTAGCGCCGGAACTGGGCCGCGAAGGCGTCTCTGGCCCTTGCAACCCGGGACTTGAGTGTGCCAAGAGGACACCCGACGGTGCGGGCCGCTTCCTCATAGTCCATACCCTGGAGATCAACCAGGGCGAGGACTGCCTGATGCTTGGGCGACAGGGTGCGCAATCGGGTAGGCGGGGTCGTTGCCGACCCCGCCTCCCACACCACCCGGCATGCGGGTCCGCACCGGGCGGTTCACGCAGCGGCAAGCGCCTCGTACCGTTCAAGTAGGCTGTGATAGCCCAGTTCCGC
>JABUFB010000037.1 GCA_013314775.1 Armatimonadota bacterium
CGATGGTGCAGAACACCGCCGGCGGGACGAATACGCGGAGCGGGTTGAAATAGCAGACTGTCCTGAGGATCAGCACGACGAAATTGTAGGTGTCTTTGATTGGCCGGATCTTGGATGTGCCCACGCGCTGGAGGTAATCGATCGGCCTGTAGACTACCCGAAAGCCATTCGTCAACATGCCGAGCGTAATGGTGGTTGTGAATGAGAAGCCGTTCGGCAATATTACGCAAGGGTAGGCTCTTTGCGCACAGATTGCCTTCCTGCGGACAAATGAACTCGTCCAGGCAGCGCAGTCTTCCTCATCGCGTGCACACGACGCCATGGAACACTCGGAGACCGGCCGAAGCGAGTCGTTACCGCATCTCATTCGTATTCATTACCTGTCGGTACAGACATTCAAGGCGAAGAGCCATTTGCTCTATACTGAAGCTTTCTCTGACACGTAGTCGCCCTGCTGCTCCCATACTCCGAGCGAGCGCCTCGTTATCCAACAACTGATTGATCGCGTTCGCCAGGAGTTCTGGATCAGCAGCCGGGACCAGCAGTCCTGTTTCACCATTACGAACCAATTCGGGCACACCCCCGACGTCTGTCGCGACAACCGGGCGGCCCATAGCCATCGCTTCCAACACGGCGTTGGGAAACCCTTCCCAGATTGAAGGTTGGACGTAGATGTCGCACTTCTGCAATAGGCCGAGAACATCTTGACGTCGGCCGATGAAGCATACGTGGGAAGAGAGACCAAGGTCACAGGCCCGTTTCTCAAGGGCATCCCTTAGGGGGCCGTCACCTACAATGACGAAATGAGCCGTTGGACAGTGACGGACGACGGCGGTTGCCGCCGTGAGCAGGTATTCAAGCCCCTTAGCTATGGTGAGCCGACCGACGAACATCACGATCCGTGCGTCATCCGGGATGGGCAACTCAGCGGCGTTGGACACACTAGCCACGGCATCGATCTCGTCCAGATCGAGTGCGTTGGGTATCGTCGCCAGCCGTTGATCAGGAATACCGTACGATGCCTTCGCCGCACGTATCGCGCTTTCGGAGACCCCGATCAGCAGGTCAGCACGGCGGACGAAAGGTGCCTGCAGCCACCTCGGGAGCTTGTCAACAATGTTGGCCTCATGGCAGATGACCCTGGTGCGGCCAGCTATTCGGGCAGCGCACACACCGACAATCTTGCTCCCTTCCAGGTGCGTGTGGAGCAGATCGGCGCGTTCCGCTCTTAGCCGGAAAGCGAGATGTATCGGCACTAGCGGAAGGCAGATTGGAGTTGCAGCGAGACATGTCACGGAGATCCCGGCGTCATCCAACTCTTGCCGGAAGTGGTCACCCGTCCGCAAGGTGCAAACGCTTGATGACACCACTTCTGGGTCCATCCGTTTCAAGAGACGCACAAGCGACGCTTGGCGCCCACCAAGGCCGAGGTGGTCTATGAGATGTATGACTCTAATTGGCCTTTGTTTCATCTCTATCTGATGGCTCGATTTCCTGGAGTCCAGGCGCACCGAGGCGCTCGCGGGAGTATCTGCCGTCCGTGCGCCAGTTCAGAAAAGCGTCGTTGAAGTGCGTGCGGTGCGACTTCGTTTTTGCCTGAGCTACGGCATTTTGGATGTACACCCGAGCTGTTTGCTGCGGCCCCGTATGCCGGTGTGTCCCCTTGGCTCTATTTGTCCCTTTGTCTCCACTACCTTATTGGACTTACACCGTATGCCAATCGCAGGCCTCCGTCCCAAGACTCTCCAGAGGGGGCCATTGGATGCGTTCACATCGTCACTTGGCCCTCGCAGTCCGCTGCATCTCAGCTTCATACTGCTGCGCGACGCGTTCCCAGGCGAAATGCTCTTCGGCCAAGCGTCTGCCAGCAAGTCCTATGGAGTGCTGCTGGTCGGGCGTGCTGCCGAGTGCCATCACAGCGCTTCTGAGACGGTCCACATCCACTGGTGGTACCTGCATACCGCCGGGTCCAGCAAGCTCCGCAGCGCCTGTCCCTTCAACGGCTATGATTGGCAGTCCTGCCAACATGGCTTCCAGCACCACCGTCGGAAAGTTCTCAGCCAGCGACGGGTGAACGAAAATGGAAGAGGTCTCATAAAGGTCCCTTAGTGCGCCGTTGCTCTTGTCGAGCCAGCCATGGAATACGACCGGCACTCCCAGCCGCTCGGCCAGATCCCGCAGAACCGGCAGGTACGGCCCGTCTCCCACGATCTCCAGGCGGTAGT